>NZ_BAAHWV010000003.1:0-168280 GCF_054601255.1 Viscerimonas tarda
TGGGGGCGTCTCCGGTTTTATAGGCGATGCCTTCCACTTTTCCGGCGATGTTCTCTTCGGTGAGGACGTCTTCGGGCGCTTCTACTACGCCATTCGGGGCATAGACTACTTCGTCGCCGGATTGATTCACTTTTTGCGCGTAATCGTCCAAATCTACAGTTTCTACCGGAGGAGCCTCTCCGGTGTTTGTCCATGCTCCGCCATCCTCGTTTACTACATATACGGTTCCCGGGTAGGGGGTTCCTGCCCAGGCGCTCTCCCCTGCTTTTGGGTTGGGAAATGCAGCAATTAAACTTTCTACATCAGCGAAATAGCCTTTTCCTTTCGTTGTTGCATTTTTCAACTTTTCAACTTCGACATTCGTCTGTGAAAAATTATCGTTAATATTGGCGGCGGCATCTCCCCATATCCCGCCTACTTGAATGGTCTTTAAATTCATGCTAGACATATTTTAAAAATGAATACTTTTTTCGATTTGCCAAATAAAAAGGGCTTGATTCCTCCTCGTATGCCTCTCGCTCAAAAGAAATGTTATAATAACTTTCCAGGCCATAGCGCAATAATTTTACCAACCACTCAATAAAATAGAGCAGGTAAAATAAGATATAGCCCAACTCTTTCATTTGAGCGGTATGAATGCGCTCGTGTTGAATGATGCCGACAGTCAAATGCACGTCCTTTCGGACAAATATTACTCCGAACAGGTTAATTGCCGCAAATCCCTTAAATGGAATGATGTTGTTAAAAATGATTTTCATATATTTTCTAAAATTTAAAATCAAGGAACAATCATCAGCTGATTCCCAATTCTATATATTTGACCCGAAACAAGACCAGCGCTAGATGTTGGAAGACCTTTAAAAAAAGCATTTAGAACTCCGTTAATATTTCCAGCGTGGAATGAAGCTGCATTGTTGTCGTATGGATTGAAAGTGCCAATTTCATTAGGAGACATATAAGTATGCCTGCCTGAAGATGATTCAATCATTCTAAATTCAAATCCTCTTAAGCTTGCTGAATATAAAAGTTGGTCGCCTTTATATCTTGATATTTCAAGCGCTGCCGTAACCCAGTCTTCATCGTTAATAGTTTCTTGCTCAAATCCTAATTTAAGAACTGTTCTATCGTTTGAAATCATTGTTATTGTTTTATCGGACGGGTCAATCACTATTCGGTTACCGGATATATTACTTTCAAATTTTCCAACCACTTGTACATTCCCATCCTTATCCCAAACCACATTCCCGCTCGCCAACTGTCCGCTGCCATTCTTGTTGAGCAATATCTTACCATCGGCAATGGAGATTTGACCCTTGAAGTAGCCGTCGTCCGCATACACTGAACCACGAATAATCGCCTCGTTGAATATGGCGCGACCGCCATGCGTAATAACCGCGTTTGCTCCTTTTTTTTCATGCGGATGCATGGCGGCGGCTATGGCATCTTCCAGTTTTCCACCTGCCCAAAATGCCACATCGTCATCATCGGTATAGATGCCGCTGATTCCCGCCGTTATTTTCTGCAACTCGTTATTGTTGAAAATTCCAAGCTGAATCATGGATGTGAGAATCAATCCTCCCAGTATGGATGTCTTTCCTTTTATGGCATCGGACATGTAGCGAATAGATTCAAATTTAGCCGTCTCCTTGTCGTTATCGTAGGGCGAAATCGCCCAGGATGTTGGTATCGTGCCTCGCTCCAATTGAATTTCGCAAATATCGCATTCGCCGCTTATTTCAATCTTCTCGGCCTGATGAGCTTCAAACTTGAAAAACAGATACTCGTAATTATTGCCGGTAATGGATTGAGTTACGCTGAATGTTCCAACTTTCAGCACAATATTTCCCTTCGCCCGCAACGACAACACATAGCGTTCGCTTTCAATCATCGGGCGATAGAATAATTGCTCCAACTTCGTATATACCTGGCACGAATAGCCGCTGGAGCTGTCGGAATCTTCATTTACCTGAGCGTTTCCCGTCCAATACTTCAATTTTGGCGACAGTAATTCGGTTTTGGTATTTAAAACCGTGTTACCGGTAAGTTCGCTACTTTCGTAATCACCTGTAAATGCCGTATTTCGCAGCAAGTTCACGCCTCCTACTTCCACATCGGAGGCCTTTTCAATTTCTTCTGGTAGTCCTGTCAGGTTTTGCCAACCGGAGCTATTGGGTTGGATGGTTACTTGACCGGTTATCTTGTTCCCAGTTCCGGTAAATCCGGTAATATATTTATCCGTTAGCGAATAGCTGTCAATGCCTGCGTATTGCTTGTAACTGGGTGAATCCTCGCCAAATGACGATAATATTTGCGCGTTCTGTCGCTCTGTGTTCGTTCGGTTCCCCATCTGCACGATATGATCACCGGTTGCCGGAACTCCGCTCCCATTATCAGCATCTGTTTTTGACAAGTCAATGTAATTGCTTCCGGTGGCTGTTATCAAACGCCAGTAATATTTTGTTTCGCTTCCGGTAAACACTTGGCAGCGGGCTTGGTCGCCCGGGACGAACTCCTGCACAAATTCACCGTTATCGCCGGTGTCGAAAAAACAACGGTAAACATCTTCCAGTTCCTCCACCGCGGAACATTCCATCCGGGCCGGAGACAGTATCAATTGTGCGCCAATATGGCTCAGTCGCTCGATAATCAACTCAAAGAATTTGGCATAACGACGAACAATCAGCTTATCCACTTCGGCGGTCGTTATACCCTCGGCGTCCACATTGATGGCCGCGCCGCTTCCGAGCATACCGCTTTCAAAATTTCCAACCTGCAAGCCTTTCAGGAAGGTGATAAGTCCGGCTGCCGTGTCATTATTTTTCTTCGATAAAAATTCATGTATCGAGCGTAGTGAAGAGAACAGATTGGTATCGGTTGGAGTGGTTAACTCCCAGCTCTTAACAATGTCGGGGAGCCCGCCCATGGCTGCTCGAAAATAAGCCTTCGTTTCGTCAATACTACCTTCCAATGCCGCCATCTTACCGCGATCAACAATGTCAGATATTTCAATATCTGCCTGTTTCGGGTTATTCACCTTGCGCGTAATGCGCGTAATCCGGCTCAGTCGATAACCAGTTTCGGGAAAATACTCGTCGCTTTCCAAGCGAATAACTTGTCCCAGTGTTAAGTTTATTCCTCTTTCAGCCATGTTAAGATAATCAGTCGGAGCTTTATAAACGGTTTTATCCAACCTGTTCTTATACATATAATCCTGTACGGCTTCGGAAAATTCTTCCTCGGCAAGCGCGTAGTATTCGGTTGGCATTCGCAGGTTATATAATATGTATTCGTCGCCGGACTTGGGAACTAACGAACCGCCCGGCAACTGCATGTCATTTTCGTATGGCCATTGCGTGATTATCTCAAATTCGCCCGTATTTTGATTCCAGTTCACCTCAAAATCACGCCCGTTCAAATCGCCACTCTGAAAGACAATATTTTTCACCAATCCGGCAATCTCATAGTCATTCGGGTTGAAGTTCAGTTGCGGGTCGGTAAAATAATAGATGGTGAACGGATTGCCATCTTCGCCTGTTCGCTGCTCAGTTCGCACGGTTCCTACATTGCCTGTTCTCCTGGGATAGATACCCGCAAATGCCGTCTCTTCAAAGTGTTCAATAATGCCATATTGCAGGTTTTGCTCCACATACTTAACACCGTTCGGCAATTGTAATCGTGCGCTGCCATACGCTTCTCTGTCTATATTGCGCGTACTGCCTATGGGGAACAGGCGCGTGAAAAACGGCGCATTTTCGTTCGTATCCTTGCTGATGTGCAGCAGTCCATTTTGGTAGCCCAATGTAATGGGTTCTCCGTGTTCACAACGCGATAAATTGACCGTTTCCCCACCTATCCACCGTTCGGTACCGGCAAGTCCAGCCAGTTCGTCCAATCCCTTATTTATAAAAGTACCGGAATAGTTAATCGTTATCAGCGGTGTTTCAATCACATCGCCCACTTTCCAGTCTGTTGTCAGCATCGCCCTGTTCATGTTGTCCACAAACAAACGCACGTGCTCAATAGCCGGAGCAGTGAGGGAAAATACCGGTTCGTCTTCACCGTCCACCAGCTTGAGGTTGATAATGCGCTTAATGAGGCTTTCGATGCCGTAAAATTGAATGTTGTATTCCCACTCCACAGTCGAAGTCTGGTTTGGCGTGTATCGCTGCAACGCCCAAAAACGTTTGCCTTCAAAATCAACATAATCATTTACGTCAATCAAGAAGTATTCATAACTCTTGAATGACATATTTAAAACATTGTCATCCATTATTCCATTTGGGCTGTTGGAGCTATCATCCGGCGATACAGTCGCCTTGAGCGTATTTTGTTGGTCGTATATATTTAATTCCATTTTTGAATATTGTTTGAACAGTGTTTTAATGCTATTAAAATGATGGATTCGGTTCCCTGAATTTGATGCTAAACCTGGCGGCGACTGTTCCGTCATCTAAATCAGTCAGCTGGTCGAAATTGGAACAGGAGGCGCAATACATCCTGAATACCTTGCCTGTTTCCGGCACATCTACGTCGAGCCATCCTGCTTTCAGGAATAGAACGAAGCCGGTATATTTCTCCATAAAATCGGTAGCCGATTCAGCGATAATGGCAAATTGCAAAGTAACATCACGCGCTTCCGATGCCGGTAACAATTCATCCGGCAATCTTTCGCCGTTTTCTTCGCGAAATGCTACGGAAACGTAAGGTTTCATAGCGGCAGGCTTGAGCAATGCCGAGTAATTGGCATGATCACCGGCCTTATCTTCGCACAGGAATGCGCCGTATTCCTCGTACACATCCGTTTCGTTTATCAGTAAAAGTCCTTCTAACATATTGTTTTAATTTTTTGATGTGCTGATGTGCTAATGTGCTGATGGCGCAAAGCGACAAAAAAATTCATCAGCACATTAGCACATCAGCACATCAAAAAAAATGATTGTTGTCGCTTTGCGCCATCAGCACATCAACACATTAGCACATCAGCACATCATCGCATCATTTCACCTTCAATCCATCCCGTTTAATCTCCGCCATAAATTGCGATATATCTTCCAACTTCCGGCAATAGGATGTATTTTCCTCAATGCGCGAAAGGGTGTCTAAAACCGAGAACATCATTAAACTGATGTCTTCTGCCGTATCGTCAATATTTGCTTCATGCATTTGAAACGATGTTAACAAGCCCTCTAACTTCGTACCCTGGTCTTGCGTGATGGTAGTGAACGCACCGGCTTTGCCCTGCTGTTTCGTTTTCTCCGCTTCGCCCTGCCAATCAAACAAGCCTTTCAAACTATCCCTTTCGGCCAGCGCACCGTCAATTATTGCCTTGTATTGGTCTTCCAAATCGGATTTTTCCTGAGCGGAAATCAATCCATCCTTGTTTGCCGTCGCAAAATCTTCGTACCATGCTCTCAGACGCTCTTTGTATTTTTCCGACAACATGCTGTTGATGATAGCTTTTTGCAGGTACTTTTCAAAATTACCGGCCATGTCCTCAGCCGATGCATCCATATTCATCAGCGTGTCGAGGAACTCATCGTAGAGGCTATCGAACGAAATTCCGGTAAGCGATTCGTTGAGGATTTCTTTCATCTCCTCTATCGACTTGTTAGCCGCTATAATATCTTCGAGATAACCTTTGGCGTCTCCATCCAGCTTCGACCAAAACAACGGAGCTTCGGTTTTTAATTTTTCCAACTGCTCGGCGGACAGGTCGAACAACCCCGTCATACGGCCTGTGCCTATTATATCGCGGGCATTACCCCCTAGCGCCGATGAAGCTTCATTCCATTCGGCATTGCCCATCCTGTCTGACTGACGCCTCCCGTAGGAGTGCGAACCTGCGCTAGCTCCGGCATTCAACCGCTGCTTGCCAAGCGTACGGGCAGCCGCTTCGGCCTTGCTAATCAGGCTAAGCGCATAATCGGAGGCATTGGCGGCATTTTCCGCGTCTAAGGATTGCACCAGTTCGCGCTGTTTGCCAATAACATCATCAAGAACAGAAGTATAATCCTCGTATTCTTTTTTTGCCTTGTTGTATTTATCAACATTGGATCCAAACAGGCCGTCCATAGCTTTCACCACCTTGGCTATTCCCTGAACGGCATCCATTGCCCCGCCAATAACATCGCCTGCCATTATCTTTCCTACGCCTCCGGCAGTTTGTCCCAAGCCTTCAACGGCAGAGGTAATGCGCCCCACCTTGTCGCCCGCATCGCTGCTGCCAAATATGGTAGCCAATCCTTGTCCGAACTCGTTGACGGATGGCATAAATTCTTGTACGGCACGACCTATCTCCTCAATGCCTTCAGCTAATTTTCCGGATTTCATCTTCTTTATCGCGGAATCTAAGCCAAGGTCAAATGCCTGGAATGGGTTACGCTTTTTCAAGGAGTCAGCCTTGGCGTTCAGGCCATCCAGTAGCGCCTTTAATTGTTCGGCATTGCCTTTAAAACGCTCCAATTCTTCGGGAGTAAATCCGATGGGAATAGTCGCACCGGCTTTCCCCTGCAAATAGTCGTACAGTTGCTGCACCTCGTCTATAACTGTCCTGATTTCTTTGACAGTTTGTTGCGAGGCGTCCAAAAACAGGCGGATAAATAAATCGCTCGACTTCTTTGTCTCCTCGGCTTGCTCATTATTTACCTCCTTTATCGACTTCAACCGCTTCCGGTCGAGTTCGAGCAAGGCGGCCGCCCGTTTTTCGTCATCAGGGAGCGTCATCAAGAATTTATGCTCTTCGTTGTATTGGCGATTAATCTCGGCACGCTGGGCGTTAAAGTCGCGGTACTTGTCCAATAAATCATCATACAGCTTCTTTTCGTTTGCCTGCCTCACTTTATTCAGCGTGGCTTCCTGTCGGATTAATTCGTTCTTTTGCTCGCGTGGCAGGTCAGTAACGCTGTTGGTTGCAGGCGTAAATACCCCTTTCTTTCCGTCCTTTTCCCATTGCAGTTTTTCTGCTTCCTGTTGCTTTTCGATAAGTTCCCGGGCGTGATTGTCGATGTTCAATAATTCTTTTTGATATTCGAGTTCAATCTGATTTTGGCGTTTGTCGAAGCTATCCTTTTCAATATCCAGCAATTTTTGGTCATTTTCCAAGGCCAATTTCCTGCGTTCCAAGGCTGCCTTGGCGTCAGCATTAATAAGTTTAACCGAAGCTTCGGCTTGCTGCTGCGCTTCTCTTTCGGCCTTGGCTGCTGCCGATTCTTCGGCTTTTTCGTTTTTCAACGTTTTGCCGTCGTTGTATTTGTCTATCTCCTTTTGGGCATCGGCTATTTTTTTGGTCAAGGCAATCCATGTATCGCCGTTTTTTTCCTGCGTATCCAAGGCTGCACGTGCGGACTCAGCCGTTTTCTTTTGCTGCTCCCAGTACTCTTTATTTTTTATTGGCGCAGCATCTTGTTTTTTGGCTTGCGCTTCTGCCTCTTCACGTATCTTCTTTAGTTCGTCCAGTTTGGTTTTAAATTTTTCCGCCTCAACTTCGGCGTTTTTCAATCGTGTCTCAAGCCCGGAAATCGCTCCCCAATTTCCATCATCCGACGGCGTATTCATTGCCTTGTTGAGGCTTTTTTTCAACTCCTCAACCCGATTCAGGGCATTCGTGTAATTTTTATTCACAGCATTGAAGTCTGTGTTCTCTGTGGCCTTGTTCGCCATCTTGGCAAACTCATCGGGTGTCAGGGCTTTCACTTGTTCAAATGTCATTCCCTTCAACGAATAAGGCATTACTTTCTTTAAATCCTCGTAGGCTTTTACCTGTGCATAGATGGTTTGCGTTTCGTCTTTTATGATGCCAATCAGTTCGTTGGACTTGGTTTTAAGGTTTTGCTTTTTAGTCCTGGCCTCTTCCAAGGTGTCGTTCAATTTCTTTTGAGCCTTTTCTTCGGCGGTCGTGCTGTCGTGCAATGTCCACACGGTGGCTACCAAGGCAACGATAAGAGCCGCAGCAGCAGCGTAGGGATTTTTCATAATGGTAGCGTTTAACGCCGCTGTTTTGGCGCGCAATACATCGGTAACGGCCTGCATCTTTGTCATGCCTGCCATTTGCGCCAATGTAGCCTGATAACGCAGGTTTTCCGCTACCGAGGTAACCACAACAGCTGCCCTGTATGCGCCATAAGTCGCTACCAGCGAAACAAGTATCTTACCTATCTTTTCGTAGTTTTCAACCACAGAGCTAGCCAATTTGTATCCGCCGACTATTAAACCCTCATTGCTTTCTCCTATTTTGTTCAGGGCGTTCATCCAGGCATCACTCAAGGATGCTTTCAAACCTACAATACCTTCGGCCTGCTTTTCGGTCATTTTGTAAAACTTTCCGCCTTCGGATGTAGCCGAAACAAATGCTTCCTTCACCATATCTACGGTAATGGCTCCATCGTTCAAGTCTTGACTTAAGTCTTTTATGCTTCTGCCGGTTGTGCGCGAAATTTCGACCAAGGGATTGAAACCGGCTGTCGCCATCTGTCGCATATCGTTAGATATAACTTTCCCCAGCGACGACATTTGCGAGTAGGCTAGCAAAAGCGATTGAAATTTTTGACTGTCGCCCATCGAAATATCGCTCATCTGCTTAACAACATCTACCGATTTTTCAGCCTCAACATTAAAGGCCATCAGCATTTGAGCGCCATTGGTAATATCTGTCAGCGTCAGCGGACTTTTAACGGCAATGTCTTTTAGTTCGGCCAGAGTCGATACTGCTCGCTCTTCGCTTCCTGTGAGAACTTCAAACGATTTTTCCATCATTTGAATTTCGCCGCGCACATTTATTATTTGTTTTCCCAAGCCAAGCAGCGCAGTAGTTCCGCCCAACTTCAACAGCATAGACTGCAAACTCATACTGCTGCTGTTCACATCCTGCGATAAATCCTTGTACTGCGAACCTGCCCCTTTGGCCAGGTTTTTGGCGCGCTCCATTTCGGCATTCGATTCACGCATCTGCTCAATCAACTCCTTGTAATCCTTACTTAAGTTGTCAACATTCTTCGATACGGCCTCTATACCTTCGCGCGTTTTGTCGCGGAACAAAAATTCTATTTCAACCGGCTTAGCCATATTTTTACTTGTCTAATTTTGTTTGAAAAAACTCAAGGGCGCGCTGACCCTTTTTTCTGACTTGCTTTTTGCTTATTTTCTTCGCTTCCTCCTCGCTCACGTAATGTGGAGCATCGTTCATCATCAACAGCAGTGTTGCGTATGGAACGTGCCAAAGTATGTGCCGTATGCTCCAGCCGGTTGCCGATGCTATTTGCCATATAAACCCGAACAGGCTATGAGAGCCTTCTGTATGTCCGCCCTTTAACTCCTGTTCGCTCCTTGGCTCAGTCTTGGCTTCATCAGGTTGACCGCCTGCGCCAAGTTGATAATATGCTTGAAAGGGTTTATATTGATATTTTCTATCAGCTGAAACATCGCCTCCGATAAAAAGACCGGATGTACCTTCCAGCGCAACCACCAGGCGACAGGCTGGTGAAAAAGCAGGTAGGAGAAATAGCCTCTAAGTATGGCCATTGCCACTATTTCGCTCACTGCTTGTCCATGTTTAGCTATAAACTCCATGTTTTGCTCAACCGTGTAAGTCTTCATCTCCTCATGGCTGACGCCTATTTTCATCCTGGCTCTTCCAATTCGTACCAATCCCCCTGTGTAGGGCTGGCGAATAACGATTTTTTTAGGCTTCGTTTTCAAACTCAAAAACCTGAGCGGGCGAATGGGTATTGACACGCCCAGGTCTAAAATTAGTTCGGAAGCCTTCAACTCTTCCTTATTCATAGCTTATGCTTCAGGAACTGCTTCCCCGGGAGGATAGTTTTGCCAAGGGCTTCCGCCGTCATCCGGAACCATTATCTCGAATGAGCAAACTATCTGAAGGGTTTGAGCCAAATTAATCGCGCCAGCCAAGTTAGCTGTAAGACTTACTTTTGGAGCGGTAATTGTATGACCGCTAGAACAATTAATTTGCAAGGCGCCTTCTTGAATGCTTTCTTCTGCCGGGGCCGAGTAAACATTCGTTTCGGCGTCAATAGTTCCCCCAAATGCATCCTTGAAATCGGCAGGCTTGAGTTGAATAATATTCGCAGTAAAGGTTTTGCTTCCCGGAGTGGTGAGCAATACTTTGACTACTGCATTTCTTTTTTGCGCCGCGCGAATTTTGGTTGTGCTTGGTGCATCTCCACCGGCTGCCAATCCATTTTCATCTATATAACCCAACGATCTTCCGTTGAATATAACTTCGTCTAATCCGAAGATGTAGCCGTCATCTACTGTTGTATCTGGCATTTTATTTTACGATTTTAGTTAGTAATTTAATTCCTTTCCCAATGGGATCACTCAATATAAATCCCAACAATGTTCCCAATGTCAACCACACCCACCAGTAATTAAGAGGTTTCCTTTCCGTTAGGGTTGAACTGGATTCGGAGAGTTCTTGAACGGTGTTTGAATGCCGTTCAAATTCCGCTAAACGCTCATTTTCCATTTTCAGACTATCTATTTGTTCATAGAATTGGAACGCTGAACGCTGGTAGAGGAACAATAGCCGTTGTATGGAATCGCACTTGCTTGTAATTATAAAATTGCTTCCATACCGCTTGACTTCAACCGAAGCCCTGCCATCCCTGGCCGTGTATCCGGCGCCATCCGGCAAACTGCTAAGACTTTCTACCGATACTGTTACCGATGCCTTGTTCTCCGGTATGGCCTTTGCCGTTACCAGTGTTTGGCTCGTCTGCTCCTTCAGGCTGTTCGCCGTCAATACTTCCAGTTCCCTGGCTGTGTTCCCCGTCGCCAGCGTGTTGGTGTTCCCGGTCTCTCGAAACTCTGAGAGGCTGACTTTTGTTTCCTTTTTGCTGGCGCACCCTGTTGTTAACAGCAGGGTCAACATAAATAATAGCGGGGTCATCCCCCTGATTTGATTTCTCATTTTTAGTCGTTGTTTTTTTGTTAATTACTTTGCGTAACCGTTCAACCTCGCGGGTGAGTTGCTCCATTCGTAGAAGCATCTCCTCCTGCCGAACCGACATGGCCGCATTTTCTTTTCGTAACTGAATGTTTTCGTTCAGTATCTTCCGGTTTTCCTCACTGAGCATATTAATGGAACTTTGCAGCTCTTGCAGCATATCGTTCTTCTGCTTCTTGCGGGTGATAATCCACGTAACCACAGAGCCAATAAAGCCGGTCGGAAGTCCATACGTCAAAAGTTCTACAAGTTCCATTTTTTTTAATTGTTTACCCAGCCCCTCCAAACCTCAGCCCCCTAAATCCCCCGTAGGGGGACTTTTGAAGCCTCCCCTACGGGGAGGTTGGAGGGGCTTGATTAATACCTGTTTCTCTCAACCAATCTTGAACATTGAACGATGGACATGCTTTCGCAGCTACTTCGTTGTGCCCGATGATTCGTACATTCGGGAACCTACGATGGAAGTTCTTTACATAATCTTCCATCGCTTTTAGCTGCCCCTTAGTACGGGTGTCCTTGGGGGTCTTGCCGTCGGCGTTTACACCGCCTACGTACACAACGTGCCGGGAAACCGAATTATATCCGCTTGCTCCGTTGGTAATCTCCCAAGGGTCAACCTGTGCATCTTCGTTGTTATCGACAAGCCTTTCTATCGCTCCGCTCAAGTGAATCATATCGGTATATCCAACCTGCTTCCAGCCACGCCCGCCCTCGCTTACCGGGCTGGTGTGCCACTTGCGTATGTCGTCTGACCTTACTTCGCGGCCTTCCGGCGTGGCGGTGCAGTGAATAACCAGATACTTCAATTGTCCCATCTTAACCTTCAATTACAACCTCTTCCGCCAAGCCACGTTTTACCACGTCTTCGGCGCGTTCCTTTTCAAACTCTACCTGTTTGCCTACTTCGTGCCAGGTCTTTTTGTCGTGCTTGTCAATGAAGCGTTTCACAACGACCAGCGTTCTTGTTTCTACTACTTTTGTCATTTTTGCTAATTTTTTTTGGTGATTAATTCTTATCAACGTCGGGATGCATTATCCCGCTGTTGGTTGATTCAGTTCAATATCCACCGACACCTCTTCGTTACCGGAGAGCGAAACGGTTAATGTTCCTGTCTTGGCCGATTCTCCTGTGGTGTTGTTGGCTGCCGTTACAGACACGCCTGTTCCGGTAATTGTAGCAGTGAATCCTGTCGGTACTTCGCCCAGTTCGTACGCGCCCGATGCAGTAATGGCTACCTGAACAGTACCTCCGCCAACGGGGAAGTCAATTGTTTCGGGTTCTGCTTCAATAAAATGATCGAATGCACCGGCAAATGCGCCGTCTTCGCGCCAGTCCAAGGCGATAAACTCTTCGCCAAAGGCAATGTTCGTATCGGCTTTCATCAGCATTTTCACGAAGTAAAGCTCCGAAGCCGCCGATACTTTGTCCACCTGAATAACATTTTCGTCATCTTGCAGATTGACGGCAGCAAACAGATTGCTGTCAACGCCATCCGAACAAAGCGTAGCGACGATTAGACCCGAAGGCCAGTTAGCCAGCGTTTCGATTGGGATACCTTTGAAAAGCTTCTTGTTTTCTTCGGTTTCGTTGCTGTTCTTCGACTCCCTGTTAGTCAGTTCCTTGTCATACGTGCTGAAGTCTTTCCGGCTCATCAGTATTTTAAGGTTCGGATTTTCGCGGATGGTTTCGGGGATGGCTTCGGCCAGGTCGAATAGTCTGTCGCGCATGGTAGTGGACAGCGATGCAACCCGTATCACCTCTTCTACCTTGGCGGCTTGCGTCAGGATGCCATCCATCAGGAACTGGTCATCCGAACCCTCCTGGTACTCGCCATTGATGTAGAGGTCGCCCAGTTCAGAATTTACCTGTTTCAAAACCTCGCCCAGCAATGCGCTTTGCACTTGCGGAGGCAGCTCTTCAAACAAAAGATTTCCGGTTGGTTGAAATTGCCTCCACAGGTATTCAAATACGCTGGGGTCAAATTCCATATACGCCATCATGTCGTGAGGAGTGAGCATTCGTTCGCTGTAGCTCAAGTCCCCTTTGCTGTCCTCTGAATTCGGGTTTTTCTTCCGTTTTTGCAGAATCTTTCCTGCGCGTTTGAGACGTGGAACCGCAGTAGCCTTATGGATGCCCGGTATAACCATAATCAATCGCTTTTCGACCAGCTGGTTGCTGGTTGAGGCAAGCGTTAAAATACCCTCCAATACCTCGGAGGAGTAATGAGTAGTGTTTAATCCTAAAATTGCCATGAATTTATATAATTAAAAATTAATAATCAATTTGCTGATGTGCTGATGTGCTGATGTGCTGATGTGTTGATGTGTTGATATGCTGATGAATTTGTTGTCGCTTTGCGCCAATTAGCACATTAGCAAATCAGCATATTATTTTTTGTTTCTGATTTCTTCCTGCCGCTTTTCCCAGGGGGATTTTTCACCCGAACCGCCTGCTAGTTGATTAACGATGCGGCGTTTGGGATTCAGAGAGTTCAACACCATTTCGCCGTTTTCACGGTCTTTGTCAAGAATAGCTTGATAAGTCGGGCGTTGCGTTTCATTGATGCGACCATCGGCGATGGCATCGTCCAACATTTTCTTTTTGGCGGCAGTTTCTTCCGCCACGGCTTTGTCCTGAAATACTTTCAGTTCGCCTGTCAGCCGCTGCACTTCGGTAGTCAGTCCGGGAACCTTACCGGCTTCCGTCTCCAACTTTCCAACGATGCGCAGGACATCTTCGTCCGTTGCACAGTCTTTAAAGTGCGGACGTTTTCTAAGTTCGTCTAAATTCATATTGTTGTCTATTTGTGGCTTTTTCAGCCTGTTACTAAAAATTTGATACATCTGCTCGGTGGTACTTCCTTCGGGAACAGGTACGGGTTCGGCATCATAAATGCCATTTATAAAGCCTATCGACAAGGCTTCGTCTGCTGTCAGCCAATGGTCGTGTCCATCGAGATAAGTCGCTTTTATCTCCTCTGCCGTCATGCCGGTTTTTTTCGCATACATTTCGCATATAGTACCATCCAACGATTCGAGCAACTCAATAACTTTCTTCAAATCATCCTTGGTTCCCCATCCACCGCCGGAAGCGCAGTGAATCATCAATCGCGAATACTTGCTCATTTTCACCGGCTTTCCGCAGAGAGCAATGACCGAACCCATGCTGGCGGCTATGCCGTCCACATAGATGTTGATTTCCGCATTGCTGGCGCGCAAGGCGTTGAAAATGGCAATGCCCGAGAATACATCGCCTCCTATGCAGTTTATCCGCACGTCTATCTTCTTGTACGCAGCTTCTGCTTCCTTCAGTTCGCGGACAATATCCATGCTGTGTATGCTGTCGAAATGGCATTCGCCTATATCTCCATACAGGAATATGGTAGCCGTGTCTCCTGAGCCTGCGATGTTGAAAAATTTCTTATTCATTTCTTGTGTTTTCTGAGCCATTTGTGCTCGTTGATGCTGCAAAAGTGAGTTATTTTTTCAACCTAAAAAAATCGGTTTTTTATGATGAAACTTTATGCAATTATCATAAAATCATAAAGTTTCATCATAATTATTCTATTTTTAAGACCCCGTTTTCTTTTCCACCTTTGTGTCAAAAAAAAGGAGATAGTAATGACTGATTTGATGATTTCGCAAAAGAAAGATTGGGCGAAAATGCTCTATACAAAAGAGTACCTCACACAGCAGGAGATTGCCGACCGTGTGGGCGTTTCGCGCATTACCATTAATAAGTGGATTAACGCCGGAAATTGGGAGCAGTTGAAAGTATCTATCACAATCACCAAGGAGGAGCAACTCAAAAACCTGTATCGTCAACTGCAAGAACTCAACGAATCTATTATTAAAAAGCCGGAAGGAGAAAGATACGCCACGGCATCCGAAGCCGACACTATTACCAAATTGGCCAATGCCATCAAAAAAATGGAAACGGATTTGAGTTTGGCCGAAATCACATCGGCATTCGGCGGATTTGTCAATTGGTTAAGGACGCTGAATCCTAATCCGATAAAGGAGATGGCTCCCTATTTGGACGCCTACGTAAAATCGAAATACTTGTAATAGATGGTCAAGAAAAGACTTACACCGGAAGACCGCCAGGCGATAAAGTATTGGGAGGAATTAATAGAATCTACCAAGAACGGTTCAAACATTAATGCCGAAGATACGCAGGCGGAAATTAACGCCCGAAAGAAACGCCTGGAAGCAGACGATGAAGCCTGGTTTAAGTATTATTTCGAGCAATATTATACTTGCGAACCGGCTGACTTTCATAAAAGAGCGACTAAACGTATCATGCAAAACGATCGCTGGTACGAAGTAAGGGCATGGTCGCGTGAGTTGGCAAAGTCGGCACGTTCCATGATGGAAATAACCAAACTTGCGCTAATGGGCAGGATAAAAAATCTACTGCTTATCTCCAGTTCCGAAGACAATGCCAAACGCCTGCTATTGCCATTTATGGCCAATTTTGAAGCAAACAAGCGCATCATTCAGGACTATGGAGAGCAAAAGAAATTCGGCTCGTGGGACGAAGGTGAATTCGCTTGCCAATGCGGATGTTCGTTTCGCGCTATTGGTGCAGGACAAAATCCGCGTGGTACGCGTAACAAGAATTACCGGGCAGACTTTATCCTGTTCGACGATATTGACACGGACAAAGAGTGCCGGAACCCTGACCTAATAGATTTTAAGTGGAAGTGGATTGAAAAGGCAACCCTTCCAACCATGTCCGTGTCGGGTAATTACAGAGTTCTATTCAACGGGAACATCATAGCCAAGGATTGCTGTATTACACGCGCCGTTGCAAAGGCAAAATCCATTCCTAAAATTGGCTATATCGAAATTATTAATATACGCGACAAAAAAGGAAATTCAGTCTGGCCTCAAAAAAATTCGGAAGAGGATATTGACCAGTTTCTTTCCTTAATTAGTACGGCAGCCGTACAGCAGGAATTTTACAACAATCCGGTTTCTGAAGGCGAAATTTTCAAGGAAATGGTGTGGGGAAAAGTCCCGGCGCTTTCCAAGTTTAAGTTTTTACTTATCTATGGAGACCCTGCTCCGAGCGAAAACAAGACCAAAAAGAGTTCGACCAAATCGGTGTGCCTACTGGGCAAGCTGAATGGAAAGCTTTATGTAATCAAGTGCTTCCTCGACAGGGGATTGAACACTGAATTTATTAACTGGTATGTGAAATTGCTTGATTATGTCGGCGGAAGAGTTCCGGTGTACTCCTGGATGGAAAACAACAAGCTTCAAGACCCATTTTTCCAGCAAGTATTTCAGCCTATCGTCCGCAAGATTCGCAAGCAAAAAAATATAGCGCTTTACATTAAGGGCGACACGGAACCGAAAACGGACAAGGCAGTCCGTATTGAAGCAAACTTGGAGCCGATGAACCGCGAGGGCAATCTAATCCTGAACGAAGCTGAAAAAGACAATCCGAATATGGTGCGAATGGAAGAGCAATTCAAACTATTCACCATACGATTGGATTTCGCCGCCGACGGCCCCGACACGGTTGAAGGCGGAAACAGAAAGATTGACCAGAAACTGCGCGAAGCCGAACCGGAAATAACGATTAACCGGAGGTCGGTACGCTCAAAAAACAAGAATAGATTGTAATTGATGTGCTGATGTGCTAATGTGCTAATTGGCGCAAAGCGACAAAAATTCATCAGCACATCAGCAAATTAGCACATTAATTCATCAGCACATTTAAAAAAAATATTATGAGCCAATTTATTGATTTAACAGACTATGACGCCAGCATCCATCGCGAGATATTGGACGCCCTGACGCGCGACGACGATACCATTGTTGAAATATGCGAGGACAGAGCTATTGCCGAAATGCGTGGAAAACTGTCGCGCCGGTATGATGTGGACGCCATTTTTTCGGCAAACGGAACAGACCGCAACCAACTAATATTGATGATGGCTATCGACATCTCCGTCTATCATATTTTTTGCATACATAATCCGCAAAAGTTATCGCAAGTGCGTAAAGACCGCTACGAGCGAGCCTTAGAATGGTTGAAACAGGTAGCAGATGAGGATGTAAGCATTGACGGAGCGCCGCTCCTGCCGGAAGAAGAACGGCGCGAGAAAGCCACATTTTTAACAAAGTCGAACCCGAAGCGGAGAAATTATTATTGATGTGCTGATGTGCTAATGTGTTGATGTGCTAATTGGCGCAAAGCGACAACAAATTCATCAGCACATCAACACATTAGCACATCAGCACATCATCGTATCAGCACATCAGCAAATTAGCACATCAAAATTATTAAAAATTATGAGGAAGAAAAAAAACAAAATAACATCCGGCGGTAACTTCACACGCCAGGGACAAACAGCATCGACCATCACACTGACACAGCCGAAGCGTTTCAATATTGATATATCCGACTACACGAACGCTGTCAGGCAGGCGGAGAATGTGGATTTCTCGCTCCGGACAAAGCTATACGACTTGTATGCCGACATATTGATGGACACGCACCTTACATCAGTAACCGAGAAGCGCAAGAATGCCATCTTGTTCACACCCATTACCTTCAAAAGGAATGGTGTTGTTGACGAAAGAATAGATGAGCAGTTGAAATCTCCCTGGTTCTACAAATTCCTGTCGGACGTATGGGATTCCCAGCTTTGGGGTTTTTCGTTTTTCCAGTTCTACATGGAAGGCGAATGGATGAAGTGCGACCTCATTCCGCGGAAGCATGTTGACCCGGTGAAGCGCATAATAAAAAAGCGACAGGAAGACATTACCGGCGAAAGCTGGGATGAATTTGACGACACCTTATTTGTCGGCAATCCCGACGACTTGGGCAAGTTGGCCAAATCAGCCCCCTGGGTTATCTACAAGCGCAACACAATAGCAGACGAGGCACAATTTTCCGAAGTTTTTGGAATGCCTATCCGCGAATACGTGTATGAAACCGATGACGACGAAGCGCGCAAGCGAGCCATTGAAGACGCGGAAAACTCCGGCGGTTCGGCAGTCATCATACATTCAAAAGAAAGCTCATTAAAATTGATTGAGAGCGGCAATAAAAGCGGAAGCGCCGATGTGTACGAGACATTGACCAACCGTTGCAATGCCGAACTATCTAAGCAATATTTAGGCAATACCTTAACCACGGAATCGGGTAAAAACGGAACTCAGGCTTTGGGAACCGTGCAGAAGGAAGGGGAAGAAATGGTCAACAAGGCAGACGAAAGACTTATAATCGACATCTTGAACTACGAGATGACGGACATTTTCGCCAACTTCGGATTTGACGTCAGGGGTGGCAGGTTTGAGTTTGAAAAATCGCAACAGGTTGATGCAAATAAATTGATTGAAATAATCGGAAAACTCCACCAAATGGGTCTTCCTATCTCATTTGATTACCTGTACGAAACATTCGGGATAGACAAGCCTGAAAATTTAAACGAGCTAATAAAGATGCTCGAAACTAAACCGGAGAAAGAGCTGGAACCGGAGACGAAAGAAGAGCCACAACCGGAACCCACCGCCAAAGGAAAGAGAAATTTTATAAACCGGTTTTTCGATTTTTTCGGAGGCGCCCTCGGCAAGGGGGCAGCTTTAAAGTGGTAATAGACAAACTCTATTATGAGCGCCACCCATTTAGCAATGCTGCAAGTTCCTCTTTTTCGTTCGACGAGGAAAGGCTGAAAGATGCCATCCGCCGGATATACGAAAAAAAGTTTAATCCGTTGACAGAAATTGATGAGGGGATATTCAACGAAACATGGAAGCTCTTCAACAAGGCGACAGACGAGGGCTTCGGCAAACGGAACGAATCCGACCCCGATTACGATTTTTATCAGCAAATCAGGCACAACAATGCCGTTTTCTCGGCATTCAGGACACACAGGCTACAAAACGATATGGCCGCCCAACTACTGGACGACAAGGGAAAATTAAAACCCTTTGAGCGATTTTCGGCGGATGTGGAACCAATTACCGGCAAGTACAATCAACAATGGTTGCGTACTGAATACGACACGGCTATTATTCGCGCTCATCAGGCCGAGGACTGGCTGAAGTTTGGCGAGGTAAAGGACATGCTACCCAACCTCCGGTGGATGCCAACAACAAGCCTTACGCCCGATGCTGTTCATCAGCAATATTGGAGCATTGAACTCACGCTTCCACAGGAACATCCCTTTTGGAAAAGCCATCGACCGGGCGACAGGTGGAATTGCAAATGTACATTGGATGCGACAGACGACGAGGCTACGAATGCCGAAATGATACCTGATGGCGGCGAAGCGCCGGACAAAGGATTGGATAATAATCCGGGCGAAGATGCCAAGTTATTCAGCGATACGCATCCGTATATGGAGAATGCCTATCCCGATGCAAAAAAGGCGGTCGGTAAATTTCTAAGCGAAAATATACCTGTTCCTGAATCTGAAAATTTCAAATTGCAAAAGCAATACAAAAACGGCGGAGAGGTATTGGTACATCAGGAAGTTAACAGAAAAGGAAGCGATTATAAACAGCTGGTAACAATAGCTAATTTGTTTGCAAAACAGGGCAAGCCTGTTAAGTTAACTCCATCTGTACACTTCAAATCGGAGGCCTATTCTCAAATATACGGCTCACTGACAGATACGCCTTATTACCGAAAATGTCCCGACTTGAAGATAGGAGACTACTTTTATGAATTTGAAAGCTATGTTCCGCCATTCAAGAAAATCAAAGTATCGCACATGCTTACAAATGGATTTAAACAAGCTTCACGCATAATCATCAACAATACAAAAGGAGGTTCGGACAGGTATATAAAACGACTGATTTACGAGCGGATAAACAAGGGTATTCCTGTTGATGAAGTATGGCTGTACGAAAAAGGAAGTGTAAGGATGCTCTATAAAAAACAGTAGGGAGATATACTCCCCCTGCTAACGCCGTCCCGCAGGAAAGCTAGGAAACTTGCATTTCCATGACACAAAGATACGCATTTATTTTAATATTCAAATAGTATTCAAATATTATTCAAATGGAACTCAAAGATTTAAAAAAACAGCTGGAGTCCATTCCCAAGAAGATGGATGAACTAATCAAAAATAAAATGCCGAATAGAGCCGGTAGGATGGCTGTGCAACACTTCAGGAATAACTTTCGCGAAAGTGGATTTGTGGATGGCGGTTTGCATCCATGGAAGAAATCGAAGCGGCAGGAATCGGGCAAAAAATCGGCAGGAAGCAATTACAAAACGCTGACTAGCGGTCGTAATCACCTGATGATGAGTACGCGCTATGTAGCCTCTTCGGGAGCGGTAACAATCATCAACAACCTGGACTACGCATCTATACATAACGATGGCGGAACTATCAACAGCCACCCCGCCGTTACGCCCAAGATGCGCAAATTTGCCTGGGCGCAATATTTCAAAGCCTTGGGTGTGAAGAAAGGAAAGAAGTTATCAAAAAACATGACTATACCCGAGGATGCGGCAAAATGGAAACGCCTGGCGCTCACCAAAAAAACAAAACTCAATATCAAAATCGTGATGCCGAAACGTCAGTTCATTGGCGACAGCCGGGAGCTGCAATACAAAATAAATGCAAAACTCGATACGGAGTTAGAGAAAATAATTTTTTGATGTGCTGATAAATTAATGTGCTAATGTGCTAATTGGCGCAAAGCGACAACAAATTCATCAGCACATCAACACATTAGCACATTAGCACATTATTCACATTAGCAAAAAAAATATGGAAAATTTATTCAACGACATTCAGAAGCACATTGCCGACAACTTTCCCGAATTAAGTTTAATTGACGAGGATTACGGCCAGTTGGAAGCGATTGAAACAGAGGAAGACACTTATCCGGTAACATTCCCCTGCGTATTAATCAACACGCCCGAAACCGAATGGAGACAACTTGGCGGTTCCGCGCAACAGGGAACTTGCAACGTTATCGTTCGACTGGCCATCGACTGCTACGAAGATACTCATTACGGAAGCGGAACAGAAGAAAAAACAATCGACCGGCTCCTGTTCGCTCATTCTATTCATCAGTTTTTGCAGGGATTCAAATCCAGCAACACAAGCCCGCTTATTCGCCGTTCGAGCCGAAATTACAGCAGGCCTCACGGTATTAAGGTGTATGAATTTATCTACAACTGCACGGTGAGCGACATTATTGCTCCGCCAAAACCAAAACCCGTACCAGGCGAAATTCCTCCGCCAAAAGGCGACTATTTCTTCGCAGTCGCCTACCAGAACCCTGCCGAAGCGCGCGGTTACAGCTACGCATACGGCGCAAATTCTACAGATTTGAATAAGTTATGCAATACTAATTTAGCCATCATTCAATTAACCAACAGCAATGGCGTTGCTGTTGATTTTCTGAACAGGTCTATTCTTGGAGTATATTTTGGCAATATGTTCGATTTGACAGCTATACCAGCTAATTTTTGCACTACACTTCCTCTGTTAAATCAACCTGTTGAACTGCCAAACGGAATTACAACTATCAATAGAAATTTTATGTCAATTTGCTTTTCATTCAATCAGCCCATTATGATTCCGAATAGCGTTACTAATCTGCAAACATCATTTTTATCTAGCTGTTACTCATTCAATTCGAAAATAAAATTTTCTGACAATCAAACAAATTTAATTACTCCATTGTATAATTGTTATTCGTTCAATCAAGATTTTATCATCCCAAATTCGGTTACTTCGATAAATGGATTTGGAGGCAGTTGGCGTTCTTTCAATAAAAAGTTAGTCATCCCAAGTAGTATTACGTCATTTATTGGTACAATAATGAATGGAAGCTATCTGTGGTACGCTAACGGCGAACTGGAATACAACTCGCCGGTATTACCACCGGAGGATGTGAATAGTTTTTCGGGCGCCAATCCTATTCCCGAGGGATTCGGAATTCGTGTATCCGGCAGCAATGCAGCTGCGCTGGTGGCTGCCTTTCCCGAGTCGAATGTTAGCCCTTATCGGCGGTTAATTTTGGATGTGTAATAAAAAAAGCCCCGAAAATTCGGGGCTTTTTTATTCGTTTATAAACAGCGACAGTTGCGCCGCTGAAATCTTTGGTTTTCTGACCTTGGGAAAAGGAGCCGGATTGAGGTGATTGCATTGCCGAATAATAGCAAGAACTCGTTGTTCGGAGATAAAAAATTCGTTTTCTGAAAGAACTTTCAGCGTGTCATCGAAGCGAAGGCGCTGTACTTCCGTCCAGTAATAGTACCGACGAATCAAAGCAGAATTCCGCTTTTCAATCAGTTTTCTATCTCTCCCTCTAGCCATAAGTGATTATTTATTACAAAAATAGCTATTTTTATTATAGCATTGTAAAAAAAACGGATCAAGAATACCTGATCCGTTTTTTTCAGTTTACTTATTAAACGGAGATTACTATTTATCTGATTCTACGAATTAATAGCCACGCCATTTTCGCCTTACCCAATACCTTTTCCGCTACCATAATGGCAAGGCTATGAGAGCTACTCATTACTACCACTCGACGGCGCAGATAATCCGAAGCAACATACAGAAAATCCTCATCAATCAGTCTGTGAAATTCAAAGTGGTATATTCGGCGAATTTGGCGCAATAATTTTGTTTTCATTCTCTATTTTTTTTATACTTATCTCTAGGGAACGGTGAGGATATTACGATTCTGTCATGCCAAGCGGTATCGCTTTCCATTTGTTGTTTTTATCGCGCTCTTCCGCTCGCAGGAACGTTTTGCTTGGTGTTGGGCGGTAGCTTTCTTCAATGATGTGAACGCCTTCCACAAAACGGTCGTTACCGCTCTCATTGGCAAGTTTGCGAAGTTGCATTACCCGGCTTGCTTTCAGATTGCCCTGCGTATCTTTCGACAGCAGTTTAAGCACCATTTCCACCAGTCCTTTGGTTTTCTCATCGCTTGCCAACGAGGTAATGTATTCCTTGACCATTGCAATTCCGTCTTCCACGGTGTCATCGTAACCGTCCAGCATATACATTCCCAAGGTAAGCCGGTATTTGCCTTCCGCATCCGTAAAAGTGTGCGTTTTTTGATTGTCGCGAGTAAGTTTCATTACATCGCTCTTCATGTCTAAAATCGCACTGAAGTTGTCAAAAACACGCTCTTTGTTTTTAGTCAACGCCCGACTGACAGCCAAAAGGCGCGGAATTGATTTAACCACTTCGTCATTGACCAACTGACGATATTGTTCACGTTCGGATTGCGCACGTTTCTTGGAATTTTCTTTTTCCTGCGCTTGTTTAAAAGCCTCAAATGCTGCTTTTTCTTCTGCCGTCATCAAAACGGCTTCTTTGCTTTCAGTTTCCATAATTCATTTAGTTTAAATTGAAATTATTAAATACGATTACCTTCCCTTGCGGGCGATAGCGCGGAGCTTGACCAATAAAGCGTGCAATTCGTCTCCGTCCAATTTTCTGAATACCTTTCCGGCGATGCGGGCGTCGGAGCAAAACGCATCCACCCGCATCCAGTCGGCAGTGTCGATACCGAACCGCTGCATTAGGTGCAATACCGCCGACCGCTTTTTCCTGATTGCATTTTGTGCAGGTTCCCGATTGGCGGGAACGGCCAATCTTTTCATTCCTTCCAATGCCGACAGATATTCCGGCATGGTCATCTCGCGCAGGCTGTACGTGCGTCCAAACGTGTACGACATGACGATTTGTTTTTTCAACTCGTCGCGGTCGGAACAGGGCATCCGGTTTAGCAGTCCGTAAAAGGCGGCGTAGTTGTCAGGCTTGCTCATTGTCTTTCTCAAATTTAATTCTGACCTCATTTTCTGTTAGAATATAGCAGTGCACATTATGTAATTTTACGGACGATTTCACTTTTAATACACTCTTTTCCAGCTTCCATCCCGCTCCATTTTTGAGTACATCTTCTACAAAAAGTTCTTCTGCACATTTGATGACATAGTCCTTTTCGCTATCTTTTTCCATTAGCGAAAAAGCGCGGTAAGTTAATGTCTTTGGCTTAAAATTAGCAGGCAGCCCTACTTTTACTTCAATGATTGCTACTTTGTTCATAATTCTTTTTCTAAATAGGTTAATAATTCATTGTTCCCAATTCTCGTCTATTTTAGACCATTGAAATCCGATTTCATTTCCGTTCGGATGTCTGAAATCATATACTTCGTTTCCATCTTCACGAAGGGAACGCACCACATTTTGCTGATAAGTGTTTCGCCAACTACTTGCTACATATATTTTTGCCATAATCGCAATCTTTATAGTTGCCATAAATATCCTCTACCACTTCAAACCCATTTGTGTGTACTATTACGGATGCGTGGGGATGAATTTATTCTTGTAATAATTTGATAATAGGTTTTATTGCTTCATCAAATTTTTTCTGTAATTCTCTATCCATTTTATTAAACTAATTCAAATTGTACTGTATAATTATATTCATTCACTAATCGCCGTATTTGGCGAATTTCCATCGGGTTGGAAAGGTAAGCCGCTACGATTGTATGTTGGCGGGTGATTACTCTAAAACCTTTCTTTCTGAGCCTGTAAACCAAGTTATACTTGATTACGCGAGATTTCGGGGGGGGGGGGGATTTTGCATAACTCATACATTTTCATTTTCGTTTTCTTCTTTTCCTAAAATAGAAGCCACAAAAGCCATTGTCATAGGAAAGGCTTGTTCCTCCAGTTCCGTAACATCCACCACGACCGGCTCGCGGTCGAAGAATCTGCGTTGTAAATCTTCCGTTGAAATCACGTCATCGCTTACGTCCAAAAACGAAGCGACTTGCTGTACTTGTTTTTCGTCCACCAGCAGGCGGATTGCTAAAATTTTCTTTGCCATAATTTACTACTTTATTAATTGTTTATACTCCTCTTCCTTTTTCCGTACCCACTCGTATATGTCCGTCCATGCGGGCAGTCCGCCCACTTGCTTGTCGTCGATGTACAAGTGCGCATACACTTTCCGCGAGTTGTTTCCATATTGCTCCACCGTTGCCGGATGGTGGTCGTTTATCCGGTGGAACTTCACGCCTTGCGCCAGCAGGTAGTTGATTGCATTCAACAGGCAATCGTCTCCTCTGCACGTCCAAATTATAATGTAATGCCCCTCGTCGTAGAGCCGGTTAATTACATCTTTCGCATACGGCTGCAAGCCGTCTATGGCAGGGTATTTGCCCCTGCAAATCGTTCCGTCAAAATCTATTGCTATAATCATAATTCATTCATTTGATAATTGTTATAAATGAAGTTCGCGAAATCTTTTGCCGCAAGCGACAAACGGTTCAGCTTGTCAACTGCCTCATTGATTTCTTCCGAATTATTCAAGTCATTCCACAGCCTGATTGAACCGTTGCAATCATGAATTGTCAGTTTCATTTTATTATCCGAATCTATTTTCGCGTGATAACTCGCCATGCTTCTTGCACTATCCGGCAGCAAAAAGCCTTTTTTGTTGTACTGTTTAATCTTATTTTCTTTCATTATTTTTTTTAATTCAAAATTTTTAATTCTTCATTCATCAACACATCAGCACATTGTCATATCAGCACATCATTTCTCTCCCCAATACCTTGTAGCGCCTTCCGACCATATCGTATATTCCCCGGTTGAGCCGATAAACCGCCCTTTGGAAAAGGCTTTGTAACCCTCCACCCATATCTTGAGCGAAGCATCATACATCACACTCTTTGCCGCACGTCCTGCCGGATTTCGACCGTCCGCGTGGCTTGTGAAGATTATCAGTTTGTCGCGGTGCTTTTCCTTAAACCGGATATATTCCTTGTAGCTCATTTGGCTATATTGGAAGCTATCCACCACATAGTAGTCCGGCGATTTGTGTCTGCTCATGCGCTCGCTTAGTTCGCTGACCGGTTCGCAGTTGAGCAATTGCAGTTTCCGATTGACCGAACTCATGCCGGTGCGCTTGAAACTGTTTTGAATGGAAAGGCTGTCGCCCTCTTCCAAACTGTTGTAAGCCACACGTCCGTATTTGCACAGTTCCTTGCAGAGCTGCATGACAAAGCTGGTTTTCCCATTGCCGGAGTTGCCCCAGATAAACCAAACGCCTACACGTTCCGGCGCACCGAATGCCTCCGAAAATTTGCCTTCAAATGGGAAAACAGCCTTTTTCATGCTGAGTATTTCGTTTACACTTCTTGCTCGTTCCATTTATTTTTAGTTAAATCATTTTATATTGCGAATTAACTTTTTGACCCGCCTCAAATCGAAATTGCAAGTTTCGACGTCCTTAATAACATCGTTTATTTTCCGCTTATCATCCAATCCATTAGCTAAACAAATGGCATAAACCTCGTTAGGGCTTATTCCGTCCAAATGGAAAAACTTGCGTCCGATGCGGCTGTAAATCTCGTTGTAGCCCTTTTTTTTGCGCATAGTCCCTAAGTCCATGCGCCGCTTGATGTAGTCGGTGGAAAGGAAGATAATGCCGCATTTATCCTCCAAGCGGTTATAGAAGTCGATAAAGTAGTGGAATACCTTCTCCGGAAGTTTGTCGAATTCGTCGAACACCATTAGTGGCGATTCCATCTGAATGACTGCGCCGATAATCAAGTCCCACGTTTCGCGCAGGGAAAAACCTTCCGTTTTCAAACCAATAGTGCGAGCTGTCTCGCGGATAAAATCCCTTTTCTCCATATCCTCCGAACACAGGACGTAAAACACTTCCCTGTTTTCTTTTGCATACAGTTCGGCGGTGGCGGTCTTCCCACAACCGGCATCGCCCACTATCCAAGTTACATTTCGGAAGTCCTGCGCATTACGCATCGCAAAACGGATTTCCTGATACGTGTTTGTTTCCACGATTTGCCAGTCGCCAGTAGCAGAACTGTTACCCACTTGCGAAGCAATATTACGAAACATCTCATCGCTGATATTGTCGTACTTGCCGTTGAGAATGGTAGAAACCGTTCCGGCGCTCACACCCTTCAAACTTCCGGATGCTTTGTTCTGACTTGGGTACTTTGCCACGTATGCGCGTAAATTGGCGGCGATGGCATCTTTTTCTTTTACTGTTAATTCGCTCATGATTACTATGTATTAATTGTTTACAATTTTCCTGCTGCTCGTTTATAATTGAAATTGACCTCTTCGTTTTCCAATTTATCAAAGGTCTCAAGACTTATTAATTTGTTCACTTGTGCTATTTCAAGCGGATTGTGACTGTATTTTCTTACACGCCTGTCAATTTGCCTTTGTAATTCATCATTAACTTCATTGCTCATGCTTTTTAATTTAGGCGTTTGAAGTCCGTTTTGTTCCGGTGCAACGCCATGTTCGTATTCTATTTCCTTTGCATCCAATTGCCGTTCAATCCGGTCTTTAATATCGGCAGCCTGCTCCTGTCGTATAAATTTAGCATCTCCTTCCGCTTGTTCCTGTATATTGCGATGGATGACCATATACGGCTCGGCAATGCGTTCAAAGCGTAACTCTCCGGCTTTGTCCTGCCAATATAGCCGAACACTTGTAAAATCGTTGGGGTCGTACTTTACAAAGAATCGTTGGTAAGTATGTTTGCGCCTCCA
The DNA here is from genome assembly GCF_054601255.1 of Viscerimonas tarda. Classification (NCBI taxonomy): domain Bacteria; kingdom Pseudomonadati; phylum Bacteroidota; class Bacteroidia; order Bacteroidales; family Dysgonomonadaceae; genus Viscerimonas; species Viscerimonas tarda. The sequence goes on from NZ_BAAHWV010000003.1 coordinate 27,507, forward strand.
TGCGTGGTCAGGAACACCCGGATCGGAATAAACCTCATACCGGTAATTTTGTCCTTTCACTTCGATTTCTATGCCGCCCGAAGTAAATGTGGAAGGTTTGTCTGTCTTTACCCAAAACATCTCTACCATATCCAAAACCGATATTTCCGGCGTTTCTTCGTTCACGCTCGACTGATACTTTTCCCACCGGGTAACCAATTCTTCCTTAAGTCCCTTATTATCCTTTTTGACCTTCAATGTTTCGCCTGTCGTTGCCATCGCTCGCGTTCCGTTCCACATTTCACGTGCTTCAGCGTATTTTACCTTCAATTCGGCAAGGGTATAAAGTTTATCCTTATTGGCGTGTATAAACTCAAGATTCGGGCGACTGTTGGCTTTCTTCGCCGTAATGTTTTGACCGGTAAAACGCCAGTCTTGATGCAACACTTGTGACTGAAACATTCCGAAAGAACCTTCAATGCTTTTTGCCTGTGGCGTGTTCGGAGCGGTTGGTCGGTGGATGTGACTTATTTTTCCGTAAAAATCCTGTAATTTCTTTGTTTTAGAGCCTCCTTGATTGTCGGTTACTATTTCGTAAGGTTTATGTGCCGATACCTGTACAGCCATTCGGAAAGCGTTGTATTGCGCTTCGTAATCTTCCGTATCTGATATATAGTAACCTAAAAGGACTTCGCTGTAAGCATCCATAACTTCGTAAACCATCGTGGTAGCCATTTCGCCGTTTTCGTCCTTGTAATACAAATTGAGTTTAGTACCATCGCCGTACCACAAGGAATCTCGGAGACCGGAAAGTATGGTTTGATGCTTACGACCGTAGCGTTGGTGCGCTTTCAGTTCGCCGTAAACAGCATCGTACCAAAGTGGCTCAATATCCGGCTGTGCAAACCATTGTTTCATGCTGCGAATGCTTTTTAAGGGCTTCCAACCCTTTTCGGCTGCTATCCGGTTGAACTCGTCAAACAGTTGGGTGTCGGTGTACACCGGAACGCGGCACCGTTTTAGTGCTATGATTTGGCGACCGGCTTCCCCTGTAATTTTTAACGTGTTACTATTTCCGATTTTACCGGAAATCAAAGAGCCGTAACCCTCTTTTTTGTACCGGTTGATTTTGTCTTTCAATCGGGCGGTATTGTTGGGTAAGGTGTGTCCGTAGGTCTCGCGCAGTTTCTCACAACTTCCGGTAATGATGTCCCACAAATCCCGGCGGCTGTTGTTGAGCGCTTTTGTCAACGCAACCTTATCGTTGAGGTCGCGGATAAGCACGTTCAACACCGATGCATTGATGGTATATTCGTCTTTCAGTTTTTCGCTCAAATGGGTTTGAACACCGTTCAAATCATATTCAAACGCCTCGTAAAACGTCCGGGCTTTATCGTCCAATTTGATTTTGTCTTTCATTTGCTGTTTTTTAAGCAGTTCTACCGGGTCGCCATATTTGGCTTCGTAACGTTGACGGTATTTTTCGGGTAAAGAGTTATAGACAATCAATGCGCAGGAACCTTCACCGCCTCCACGACACACCCGCTGTATATTTCTTCGGGCAATATTTTGGTCAAGGGTGCTTCTTTTCATTACCGGCTCTCCTCCATCCGTAGAAGTCAGTTCGCCGTAGGTTACGCACATTATTTTGTTATAATACTCCATGTGTCAGTTAGATATTCTATCTATCACTTTATAAATTTGGTAGGCTATTCTTGGGTCGATAGCGTTTCCAAGTCCCTTAACTCTGTCCATCCAGTTGGAAATCCCATAAATCTTTCCAACCAGTCGATCGGAATCTCGCATGGTTCCAATCCAGTTATCACAGTCACTCGCGTCACAAAGTCCCGGCTCTTCCGCTTTTTGGCGTGTATCATTAATGAGTTCCGGGTGTACTTCATTCGCCTCCATGCCGATGCTTCCAAGGCTGGCAATAATCCAAACCCGCTTTCTGTACTGAAATGAGTTTTTACCACAAGCTGGTACAACAAACGTTTGGACTTCGTAGCCTTCGCTTTCCAAATCAGATAGCACTTGTTCGAGTACCATTCCGTTTGATATAGAAAGGATGCCACAAACGTTTTCAGCAACGACCCATTTCGGTGCAATAGTTCGTATTGCTCGAAACATCTCCGGCCAGAGGTAACGGTTATCGGCTGTACCTCTCTGTCTGCCGGAACAGGAAAACGGTTGACAGGGAAAACCTCCGGAAACAACGTCAATTGTTCCTTTGTATCGGCTAAAGTCTGTGTCTTTGATGTCTCCATACAATTCGATGTTTGTAAAATTCTGTTTTAGGACTTTCCGGCAAAATTCATCATTCTCGCATTGGAATACATTTGTCCAGCCGCACCATTGAGCCGCCAAGTCAAATCCACCAATTCCGCTGAATAAACTACCGTGTGTCATTTTTAATTCTCTTGAAGGTTTAGGGGTACTTTCTTAATTAGCCGGACGGAATTGGCAAAATTCAAAACAACCAACAGTATCGCCCACAAAGGACTTTCATCGCCAATACAAAGTGTGCAAAGGCTAAGACAGAAATAAACACAATAAAATTTGTGTGTCCGGCTCAAGCGTAACAGAACGCGAGCATCTTTTTCCCCAAGGATGTAAATTAAAAGTCTTTTCATATTAATAACCGTCTATAAATTGTTTGCACTGTTCCTTTGTCGAACATTCATATTCCGCTTGCCTATATCCTTTCGGCTGCTCTAATTCGTCAGGTGTATATACGTTATACTCTTCGGTAATACCGTCCCACTCACATAGCCATCCTTTGTATTTGAATGTTTTATTCACTATTCCCGCTATCTGAATATTACCATTGCCTATTATCGTCTGACATATCGCACCATCCATGCGTGTATGTTTCTCAACTATTCCAAACTCCGGTAATTCATATCCAAAAAACTCCGGAAACGCCTTAACGAGTTTGCACCTGTTTTTCATATCAGCCTTATAAAACAACTCCTTTAGGGCAACATTAAACGAACCTTCACCAGTTCTCTTTCCATTGTGCATCTGCATAAATACGCTTTCTTTCATTTTATACCTCCTTTCATTTAATCGTGTTAATCTCACCAATCTTATCAAAATCATGGTTCAGACAACCGGTATCAATACCGCCACGTTCCATTGCCGCCTTCCTGATTTTCCGGGCAAGAAAACTATTCTTCTTGAAAGACAGGGAATAAGTTACCATCTGCCGGGAGCATTTGAACAGTTTATGAAGTTCATTTACTTCCCCTCTTTCTACTACAATTCTTTGTTTCATATCAATATGTTAATTTAAAATTATATCCGTTTCCATCTGCAATTGAGCTAATAGCCCACGCTTCATACGTGTACAATCCGTGTGTTTAATCTTTCCATTTCTATTGTTGTTTTTAACTTATTACTTATTTTGCTATCTTTGTGGAGTGTTTACATTTGAAACAAGTGGCAAATTACGCTATTTATTCTGTAATATCCAAATATTTTACAGAATATTTTACGCAATAATTGATTTTTTATGAAAATGTGTTGATTTACAGACAAATAAATTTTAAATGATGTAGTATGATTAATATGTACAGATTATATTGCGATGCTTTTAGCGCTTATAAGAGGTATCGTCTTCAAGTAATGTTATTAGAATACTTGGCTGCGGAAGGTATTCATAAAAATGAGGGCATAACAGATATCCTTAAGCTAAAACCCTATGTAGACAGTTCGTTGATGTGGAAATCTACCAGCGAAGATATTCAGAAATCTATAAGCTATCTGGAATGCCTTAAATATGTTATTTACGATACAGAAAACAAGACAATGCGCATTGCCTCTGATGGTGTTAATGCACTTAAAGATGGTGGTATTCAAAATTTAGCCAATAATACTTTTGGAGGTCTTGTCAGCATCCATATACAATTTTTTTGCATAGCAATATCACTGACAGCATTAATAATAAGTATGTTAAAATGACAAACAGTCCTCCGTATTTGAAAAAATCACAAATTAGGAATAGCTTTAAGCGTACCCATGACGGGCATTTACCATGTTTCTCTTTGTATATAATTTCACCGATAAATCTGTTTTTATCCGTATGCTTTATTGAAGTCTCCATAAATATTAAATTATTTTTTTTGCAAATATACGGTATTTATTCTGTAAATTATATATAAATGAAAAAAAGGTTAATAGAGTTTTTAGCTTTTTTGGGAATTGGACAACTGAAATTTGAAAATAAAGTTGGTCTATCTCGTGGATATGTAAATAGTGTGAAGGATAATATTACGATAAAGACTATTGATAAAATCATATCCGCTTATCCTGAATTAAATAAAGAATGGCTAATGTCCGGCGAGGGGGAAATGCTTAAATCTAATGCTCCCGCAGTTATTAAATTATCCGAAAACAGTATTGAAGGAATTCCATTAATACCGATTGATGCAGCAGCCGGATTCGGCAAGGGTGAAGTGCAGGTTATGGAATTTGAATGCGAGCGGTACGTGGTTCCCATGTTCAAGGGAGCGGATTTTTTGATTCAGGTAAAAGGCAGCAGTATGATACCCAAATACAATTCCGGCGACGTAGTTGCTTGCAAAAAGTTACCCCTTGAAGATATTTTCTTTCAATGGAATAAAGTATATGTCATTGATACCAATCAAGGTCCTTTAGTAAAGCGAATCAAAAAAGGTAGTGAAAAAGATTATATATCAATCATCTCTGACAATCCTCAATACGACTCCTTTGAGTTACACATGTCGAAAGTGTATGGAGTTGCTTTGGTTATTGGAGTTATAAGACTGGAATAAAATATGGAACAATATAGAGAAGTGATAAGATGCCCGAAGTGCAATAGCGAGATGATTGATATTAATCAAAAAGGGTTTGGTGCGGGAAAGGCATTAGCCGGAGCCGTTGTTACAGGAGGAATAGGTTTGCTCGCCGGATTTATTGGAAGTAAAAAGTCAACTGCTACTTGCCTTGCTTGTGGAAAAAAGTTTGACCCGAAAGAGGGGTATCTCAAAATAAGAATAAAGGAAGATAATTCCGTAGTTAATACTTTGGATATTGATAGAGAAGTTGCCGAACGCAAAAGGATTGATACTATTACAAACTTTTCAGATGATGAATTGGAAAAGAAATTTAAATTATGGGATAGGCTTCATGAAAAAGGTCTATTAAATGTAGATGAAGTGGAAAAAAAGAAAAAAGAATACTTAAACAGTAGGAAATAACGCGTAAAAGCCAACACACGCACTTTTTAATTGTTTCAATACACGAATAAAAAAAAATATGCTGATAATTAATGATTTATAAATTCTACTATTTGAATTTTACCCCCATTAATATGCTAAATTTACCGTTTTAATTAACTGTATTAGTCTATTTGTATATGTAAATCAAAAAAAAAAAACGTAAAATGTAACCCCAAACGTAACCCCATTAAAAACATTTCGTTTTTGTAACTCCAAAAATGTAACCCCAAACGTATCCCCAAGTGTAACCACAACCCCTATTTTTGCCATTTTATAGACCGTTCAAAGGCATTCCGATGTACCACCCCACCGGTTAAGCATAAAAAAAGCCGCAAAAGCGGCTCAAATCCTTGTTTATATCAGTTTTATTGCTCTCGTCCGCACCTGAGTAGGTGCGATTGCTTTATTATGGATCGTTTCGTCAATGTAACGCCACCGTCAGTCAATCCGGCGTGAGATAAAGTATTCTTTGTTATCCCGATGCGTTCTTCGCTTAGGTGGTCAAATACCGCCGTAATGCTGCCAAAGTAGAAATCTTTCTTTTCAAAAATCAAATGCACGTGTATTACTTTTGTCATTATAGTAACTATTTAGAAGTTTATTTTTTGCAAAAGTACGAAATAATTATTATATAGAAGTATTTAGAAATAATTTTTTCGGCGTTTATTTGGCGACACAGGCGTTTTGGTGTTCGGGTGCTACATCTATCCGTTTTCAAGGAGAAATAGGCTGAAATAGGCTGTATTTTGTTGTGAGGTGTAAACGTTTCCGTCTCAAACAGCGTTCAAATAGTTCTTGAATGTAAAGCAAATGTAAAGCAAAGTAAACGTTTCGTTTTTCAATTCCTGTTGTCGAAGTAAGTAGTTAAATCGTTTCCTGATGCCGTTTTAAGACTGTTCCTATTCGTTTTCCATAAGTCTCTTTTCGTTCTGCCCCCCTTACAAGCAAATCTATTCTCCACTGGAAAAAGTAGAAATGGAGTTTGAACTGACTGGTCCTGACGGGGAGCCCGTAGAAACCAGTTTTTCCCTGTCAATCAAAGATGCAGGCGCCATCGTATCGACTATTTATGCCGACAATGTAATGACCAACATGCTGCTCTCCTCCGAACTGAAAGGTTATATTGAAGATCCTGCCTACTATTTTGAGAAAGACGATGAGAAAACAAAATCCGACTTGGATTTGCTGGTACTAACTCAAGGTTGGCGGCGGTACGTGTGGGAAGAAATGGCAGGAACAAAGGAATTTACATTGAACCAACCGGTAGAAAAAGGCATCGTGATAGACGGAACGGTCAAGGACTTCATGCGGGACAGAAACAAGGACAAAGTGGATGTCTCCATTATATTGACCAAAGACAAACAAGGCATACTGCACGAGCAGGCTACAACAAACCAAGATGGCAAATTCGGCGTTTACACCCAAGATTTGTGGGGCGAATGGGACATGGCGCTGCAAACCAAGGAAAAGGACAAGAAAAAAGATTACCGCATTATGCTAAATCGCCTGTTTAGCCCAACACCCTTATCTTATATGGGTTATGAGACTAAAATAAAAGGCAGAGTGCAACGGAAACAAACGCTACAAGCGGATGAAACAGAGGAATTGGATGAAGAAATAATAGAAATTGCCGCTGACACCACCCTGTTGACGATGAGCGAACAAGAGCATCTGTTACCAACCGTAACGGTAAAAAAGCGAAAATTCGGGGAGTATAATGACAAGGAAGAAGACTTGTCAAGAGCAGAAGCCATATACGATGTGCGGCAAGAAATAGATGCCATGGCGGATGCGGGCGATTATCTGGGCGAAAGTGTGGTGGATTTTCTGCTGAAAACCGACAAGAATTTTTCGGTCATGTATGAGCGAGTAAATGATGCGGATATTTCCAGAGAAATGGGGCTTGATATAACGTATCAAAAGACGAACTACCTGTACCTTAACAAATCGGTTGTTTTTATGGTGAATAATAAACCGGCAAGGGTATCGCCCTATTCGCATATACGCAATGTGCCTATGAGTGAAGTAGATACCATTGCCATTACCGAATCAAGAGAGATAACTATGCGGAATTTTGGCCGGGGCTATTCACCGGTACCCGAAGCCGGAGGATTACCGTACGATGTGGCAGTAGCTTTTTACAAAGATTATCTGGAGGATGAGTTAGTGGATCGCGATCAGGCAATATATTCTTTACCGGAAGCGCCGGAAGCGCCGGAAGCGCCGGATAAAAAGATCTTAAACAATTCGGGTAAGATGTATATTTTAGTCTATACCTATCCCGATGATAAATTCCGACCGGATAAAAAAGGCATTCGCAACACCAAATTGCAAGGTTACTCGTATGCCAAAGAGTTTTACAGCCCACAGTATGATTATGCGGTATCTTCCGCCGACAAGGATTACCGCCGCACAATCTACTGGAATCCAAATGTAGAAACTGATAAAAGCGGTAAAGCCGGTGTTAGTTTCTACAACAACAGCACAAGCCGTCAATTGCTGATTGATGCTGAAACTGTTACCAGTTCGGGATTGTTTGGAATTTATGAAAAATGAAGGTATAGAAGCAATGTCTTAACATTATCTAAGAATAGGGAATATAATTACTGTTTAACGACTAAAAAAGGAGGTATACTGCGCTCTGTAATAGCTTGCGATAATAATTTTATTTAAACTAGTGTCGTACAGTCATTTATGATTATTATATTTCTCAATATTCGGCAGAGCGTGGTATAATATGAGAAAGAAATAAAATTAAGAATAAATTTACTCATCTGTTTTTAGAATATTAACAATTAAAAAATTATGTATTATGAGAAAAAGATATTTCTTGAAACAAATGATGCCTCCTTGCTGAAATACATCAATCGGATGTACCTTGATAAGGATACCTTGTTTGTTTTTGATCGCGCGTTGGGAAAAGTTGTTATCTTCAATACTAACGGCAAGTATTTAAACAGTATATGCAACATCGGGGGCGGCCTGGGCGAATACGCTCAGACAATGGATTTCTTCGTTGATAAAGATAATCGCCGTATTCTTTTATTGTGCGACCTTCCCTGTAAAATAATATGGTACGATTATAACGGAGAGTTTGTAAAAGAAGAACCGTTTAAATTCACTTATTCGCAACTGATTGCCAATAACGATTATATATATTGCGACCGGCCCGAGACCAGTACAAGCAATACAAATGAATATCAGCTCGGCATTTTCACACACGATTTCGAACCGATAAACGATATACTGTTACTGCGAGAAAAGAACAATATCTCGCTGTTTAGCTCCGACAAATCGTTGACAAAAAGTCAAGGCAAACTATTTTATACTCGCCGATTTGACAATGCAATATATAGCCTTGAGAATGGAGGTATTTCTGTTAAATATACAATCAACTTCAACGAACACAATTTGCCCGAGACCGTTTTAAAAATGAATTATACTATTCCCCAATTTATGGAAGTATGTAGTAAGCAAAAATACGTGTTTGCTATTACCGGATGTATTGAAAACGAAAATTATTTTCTCTTTAATACAAATATAGGAACATTTGTGTGGGATAAGCAAAAGAATGAATTAAACGGATATAGCTTTACCCGTAATACATATAACGACCTGCTTTCTTCCAATTACCAGTTGCTTGGAGATAAGATAGCCTACGTTTACAATCCTTCCGATATTTTAAAAATAAGAGAAAGAATAGAAAAGCATGAGCATCATGATGTACATGAGCATGACCACAATCATCAGATAAAACCGGAATTATTTGAAATATTATCGAAAGTAAGTGTAGATGATAATCCGTTGATTTACATCTATGAGTTGAAATAGGAAGTTTCAAGATGTTAGCATCTTGTACCGTTTGTCATTCTAACTCTTATGTAATAAAAACGTAAACTACTGAAAATCAATGCTATTCTTGTTGCCCTATTTAAGGCTACAGTTCGCTGTTCGGGGACTCATATACAAATCATAAAAATAGAAAACCGTGTTATTCTGTATTTTCCGTGTATTGAGTCGCCTCCGCTCCTCGAACGTTGTTTCCGTGTGCGTTTTACCCATAACCTGAAACTTTGAACTTCAAACTTTCAAGTTTTCAAGTACATCCAACAACAAGTCCCACCATTTGGCGACAGAGGGTATATTGACTTTTTCGGCGGGAGAATGGGCTTCCAAAATGGTAGGCCCGCACGAAATCATATCCAGACGGGGGTACTTTTCGCGGAACAAACCGCACTCCAAGCCCGCATGAATGGCTTTCACCCCGGCATCCCGCCCGTATAATCTCCGGTACGATTCTTTGGCTATTTCCAGAATTTTTGAATCGGGATTGGGCTTCCATCCCGGGTAACCTTCAGCATGTACAATCTCTGCTCCAGCTAAGGTAAAGACGGCATTTACCGTGTTTACAGCATCGGTCTTTAACGATTCGGAGGAACTTCGCTGGCTGATACCGATAACAATCCTGTTCCCATCTTTCATTTTTATCGAAGCCAGATTGGTGGATGTTTCAACCAAGCCGGGAATATCGTGGCTCATGCCCATCACACCGTGCGGACAGGCATACAGGGCATTCAACAAGTTGCCGGTTGTCTTTTTGTCCACTACGAATGCCGGTGTTTCAGCCGATTCAATCGACAGCTGCACGTTCGGGTCAACGGCCTTCAACTCATCCTCGATGTTGGGAATGAGATTGTTCAGCTCTACAACCGCCAGTTCTTTTTTGCTGTATGGCACGCCCACAATAGCGTATGCTTCGCGGGCAATGGCATTGTGCAGGTTTCCGCCGTCAATTTCGGCCAGCAGCAAATCGAATTTGCGCGATAAAGTCCAAAGGTAGCGGTTCAGTATTTTATTGGCATTGCCCAAGCCTTTGTCAATCTCGCTGCCCGAATGTCCGCCATTCAAGCCGTTCACCTGCACTTTGAACCAAAAATAGTTTGAGGGAACAGCCTCTTTCTCGTAGGTAAATGTGGCCACAGAGCCTTTTCCTCCGGCACAACCTATATAAAATTCGCCTTCCTCTTCGGTATCGAGGTTGATCAGGTAATTGGCCGACAAAAAATCTTTTCCCAAGGCATAAGCGCCTGTCAATCCCGTTTCTTCGTCCACCGTGAAAAGACATTCCAAATCGCCATGCTTAATATCGTTTGCCGCCAAAATGGCCAATTGAGTGGCTACCCCAATGCCGTTATCAGCGCCAAGGGTGGTGCCTTTCGCTTTCAGCCAATCGCCATCGACATAGGTTTCAATCGGGTCTTTGTCGAAATCGTGGACAACATCCCTGTTTTTTTCGCAAACCATATCCACATGCGATTGCAGGATGACCGGCGCAAGGCCTTCTTTTGTAGCAGCTTTGGTGATAAGCACATTGCCTGCCTCGTCTTTTTGGGCATCCAAGCGGTGTTGCTTGGCAAAATCCAGCAAGTAGGCGATTATTCTCTCTTCTTTTTTTGAAGGACGCGGAATTTGGCTTATTTCGTAAAAATACTTCCAGATAGCTTCCGGTTTTAAATCTTTAATTGTCATATTTAAAAAGTTTTAAATGTAGGGTCGAAATATTTTTCGCCCTTTTTTCAAAGTTCAATGCAGGGTTGCGGCGTGCTGCGACCACATAAAATTTCGAGCCTCAAAATGTCGGGTTTAAACCTTAAATCTCGGACTTTGAACTTTAAACTTACTAAAATTACACCTATGCGGAGAATTGGGCAAACTTTTTCACATCTTTTAATTGTGGAGATGTGAGTTTATTTTAGCTTATAGAATATCTTTGCGTCAATCTTTAGAAATATGCTTGTTACTGTTATCATAACAACCATTATTATTGGTATAGTGGTTTTGCTGTTGGGCGTTAAAATATTCTTTACGAAGAACGGAACATTTCCCAATGGGCATGTGGATGGAAATAGAGCGATGCAAGAAAAAGGTATCACATGTGCCAAGTCGCAGGATAAGTTGCTGCAAAAACAGAAAAAGTTATACGATTTGATTAACGAAGAAAATTATTAAACTATTCAAGTATTATATGAAAAATCTTTCATTTGTAATAAACGGTGTTTTGGCCGTTGCTGTTATCATACTTTTTATTTTGCATTTTACCGGTGGAAATAAATCGGATGAAGGTTCCGAATCGCTGAAATTCGAGAACGATTCTACGATTGTTTTGCCCATTGCATACGTTGATGTTGATACATTGCTCACAAACTATGCTTATGCAAAAGAAATCAGAGAAATGTTGCTGAACAAATCCGAAAATTCAAAAGCTTCATTGACAGAGAAACAACGGAAAGTGGTTGCCGAACAACAAGACTTTCAGAAGAAAGCACAAAATAACGCATTTATAAGTCAGGAAAGAGCCGAGTCGGAATACCAACGGATACAAAAACTGGGTGTTGATTTGGAACAGACAGCCGCCCGTCTCGATAACGAACTGGCAATGGAACAGATAAAATACAACAATCAGTTAGCCGATTCGGTGAAGATTTGTATTGCCGAATTCAATAAAACAGCCAACTTTCAGATTGTATTCAGTAATTCGGGATTAGACAATATTTTAGATTCCAGTCCCAAATACAATATTACCGGTCAGGTGCTGAAGCTGTTGAATAGCCGCTACACATCGTCGGCGAAGAAATGAAATTCAGGAGTTCAAAGTTCAAGGTTCCAAGTTCCAAGTTTGAACCTTGAACTTTGAACCTGAAACCTGAAAACCCCGGGGCATTAGCTCATCTGGCTAGAGCGCAACACTGGCAGTGTTGAGGTGATCGGTTCGAGTCCGATATGCTCCACTATAATTAGCAAATTTAGTTAATTAGCAAATTTGAAAATTCGATAATTGGCAAATTAACTATAAATAAACGTCGTTTGCCCGTAGGGCATACATATCAATAGAGAATGGCTTTGTCAAGTTTCTACAACCCCGTAGCGGGTTGAATACCTACGGCGTTCGGGTTTGGTCATGTAATGTTTTTCTATTGATATGCAAGTCCTAACGGACTACTCTTATATCGAACTTACGTTAATTTACTAATTAGTTCTTTGCATCTTAGCGTTTAACTTTTCATTTGCTAATTAACCAATTACCGAATTTGCTAATTAGCTAATCATTCACAGCGTGTTCCAGAAAGTTCAAGGCATCGTTCTTAATTCTATCAATTACAACGATAAGTATGTGCTTGTCCAAATCTATACCGATAGTTTGGGGCGGGTTACTTACATGCTGCCTAAAGTGAGTGGTAAAACATCGAAAGTGAAGAAGGCGCTTTTCTCGCCGCTTGCCGTGCTGGATATGGAAGTTGAGCACCGTGTTTCGCGCGATATTCAACGTATCCGTGAGGCGCATCCGGTTTTTCCGCTGCATTCCATTGCTACGGATTTAAGTAAAACTTCTACTACTTTTTTCCTGTCCGAATTTCTGACAAAAATCCTGCGCGATGTAAACGAGAACAATGCGCTGTTTCAGTACCTGTTACACTCGATAGAGGTATTGGAATATACCGAGAAAAGTATGGCAAATTATCACCTGGCCTTTATGCTTGGCCTGACGCACTTCCTGGGCTTTTATCCCAACCTCGAGGATTATCAGCAGGGCGCATATTTCGATATGCTGAACGGCTTGTTTGTTGACAGGCAGCCCATGCACAAGCATTTTGTGTCGGTAGCCGATAGCCTCGTTCTGGCCAGGCTGGCGCGAATCAGCTACGAAAACATGCATTTGTTCCGCTTCTCACGTCAGGACAGAATCAATATTGTGAACCGCATACTCGAATATTACCGCATCCATGTACACGATTTCCCAGCCTTGAAGTCCTTGGATGTATTGCACGATTTGTTTTAGAAAATACCTTATAACAAGAATGAATTTGACCGAAGTAAAAGACTTCTACGCGAAGATAATAGAAAAAGAACGGCTGAAATATGCCGAATTGAAGAAGCGGATCTTTAATACGGGCACGCTGCGTCTGCTGGTTGTGTTGATTGGTATTGTGGTGGTATATGGCGCATGGGGCAACACGCCGGCTGTTGTTGCCGGTATGGGCGCTACGGCAGTTGTTTTTGCGGCATTGATGCTGTACCATAATCGCCTGTACAAGAGACGATTGTATGCCGAGATTCAGGTACGAAACGCCGAAAACGAGCTGAAGGGCATCGACTACGATTTCTCGGCTTTTGACGGTGCACCCGAAAAAATAGAACAGGGGCACAGCTTTAGCCTCGATTTGGATTTGTTCGGCAACCGCTCGTTTTTTCAATCGCTGAACCGGACGGTTACTTCGTTCGGAAAAGATTACCTGGCAAATGCCCTCTCGTTTCCTTTGGGCGACAAGCAAAGCATACTCCACCGGCAGGATGGCATTAAAGAATTGGCGGCTAAGCCCAGGTTGCTGGCTCACTTCCGAACAACGGGGCAGATGATGGATGCCGGTAGCTTCAACCGGCAGGATTTCTTAGCTTCGTTTTCGCAAGCCCCGTATTTTTATGGGAGTAAGTTCTGGGCGGCTATGATTTATGCGGTTCCGGCATTGTATGTATTGTTGGGCGCATTTTACCTGTCGGGCATTGTTGTGGGGACTTCGTTTTTGTATCTGTGGATTATCCTGCTTGTTTTCAGCTCTATTCCGATGAAGAAAAGCATGAAGCTGTTCGGCGTTTTCGATAAAAAAACAGCAATGCTCGACACCTATTCCCGCCTTTTTGAGATTTTGGAGAATGAAGATTTTAAAGCCCAACTTTTAAGGCAGAATCAGCAGGAACTGAATGGCGTACACAAAGCCTCCCGGGCTATTGCGCAGTTGAAATCCTGCCACAATAATCTGGGTCTGTCGGCCACTTTTCCGGTTATTTTGTTTCTCAATCCGGTTTTGTTGTGGAATGTGCGCTATGCCTTGCAAATAGAAAAATGGCTGCAACAGCACAAAAATGATATTAACAACTGGTTCGGTGCGCTTGCCCGCTTCGATGCGCTTATATCAATGGCGGTATTTGCCTACAATCACCCCGGCTACATTTACCCCGAAGTGTCGGAATCGTTTGTGTTTGAGGGGAAAAAACTTGGTCATCCGCTGATACACCGCGATGTGTGCGTTCGCAATGATGTGCAGATGCTTTCAAAACCCTGTTTTCGGGTTATTACGGGGGCGAATATGGCCGGAAAAAGTACCTATTTGAGGACAATAGGCATCAATCACCTGCTAGCCTGTACCGGAATGCCGGTCTGCGCCGAGTCGCTCAGCTTTAATCCCTGCCAGCTGGTTACCAACCTCCGGACAGCCGATTCCCTGGCCGATAACGAATCGTACTTTTTCGCCGAATTGAAGCGGTTGAAAATGATTATCGACCGCTTGCAAGCCGGAGAAGAATTGTTTATTATTCTCGATGAAATCCTGAAAGGAACCAATTCGGAGGATAAGCAAAAAGGCTCGCTGGCCCTGATGAGGCAGTTGCTGCGACTGAACGGTACCGGCATCATTGCCACCCACGACCTGATGCTGGGAAAACTGGAAGATGAATTTCCGCAACACGTAAAAGATTATTGCTTCGAGGCCGATATTGTGGACAATCATCTCTCTTTTTCGTACCAAGTGAGGGAAGGCATTGCGCAAAACATGAATGCCTGCTTCCTGATGAAGAAGATGGGGATAACTGTTTGAATTGAGAATTGAGAGTTGAGAATTGAGAATGAAACGCAAAGACAACATATTCCTGTTAAAGCAAACGCATGAAAATTTTTAGAACCACTTATTACGGATGAGATTCCTCCCTTTGGTCGGAATGACTCGCCTGTTAGTGGTTCAAGGGATGAGGAAGTGGCGGCGAAGCCGCCACTTCCTCATCCCCTCTCCCCAAAAGGAGACAGTCATTCCGACCAAAAGGAGGAATCTCCTGCTCATATCAGCAACTTTACCGAAAGGCATAATCAGTAAAATGCCCTACATATTCCTGCACTTATCATTCTCAATTCTTTATTATTTTCTATCTTTGTAGTAGATTTAAAAAGAACAAGAATATGAAAACATTGAATGTCTCTATTTCCAATATCGAATACGATTCGTTTGGATTGACAAAAGATAGCTTCTCTTTCTCCGAATTTCTTGACATCATTGAAAGGCGATTATCCCGTCAGGCGCTTGACAAAACCATTCAAATAGCTGATATGTATGGATTATCATCTATCAGTATGGATGAAATTTCGGATGAAGTGCAAAGCGTTAGAAACAAGCGATGACTAAGATAATCGTTGACACTAATGTTATTGTTTCGGCGCTGATACAGCGAAGCTACCCATACTATATCCTCTACGAACACGTTTCAAGTTTTGTCTCTCCGATGCGTTGATGCAGGAATACGTTGATGTATTGAATCGCCCCAAGTTCAGCAGATACAATGACTTTGTTTTTAGAGCAGAATATGTACTGAGCTACTTGCGTTAGACATTATAAAGGACGCAGACGACAACAAACTTTTGGAATTAGCAGACATCAGCCGTGCCGAATATCTCATTACGGGCAATACGAATGATTTTACAATGTCCAGTTACAAGGATACAACAATCATAAATCCAAGGGATTATTGGGAATTGTATATGTGAAGGAACAGCATATTCTAATCCTTAATTTCCCATTAACCATTAACTATTATTTTTCGTTTTTATTAACCACCAATCACTAACTACTAACCATTATATTGTTCTATTTTTGCATCAACAAACACTTTTTTACCATGAAGAAAAACATTTTTAAAATTTCAGCGCTTGCATTTGCTATCTTGTTCCAACTGAATGTGATGGCACAGAAGCAAGATTTATTTCCTGATGGAACGCCTATTCCCGATTGGTTCCGGCAAATAAAGGAGACCAATATAAAAACATTGGGCAAAAGTTTCCGAATTACCGATTATAATGTAGTCAACGACAGTACTGTTATCCAGACGGAGCAGATACAAGCCGTTATTGATAAGGCATCCGGGTCGGGTGGGGGTGTTATCGTTATTCCTCAGGGAACTTTCCTCAGCGGCTCGCTTTTTTTCAAGCCAAATACGCATCTCCATTTGGAAGAAGGCGCTACGTTGAAGGGTAGCGACGATATTAGCAATTTCAGCATTGTCAAAACGCGCATCGAAGGGCAGACGCTCAACTATTTTGCGGCCTTGGTGAATGCCGACAATGTGAACGGATTTACCATTTCGGGCAAAGGTACGCTGAACGGAAACGGGCTTCGCTACTGGAAATCGTTCTGGTTACGGAGAAAAGTTATTTCCAATTGTACCAATATGGACGAATTACGTCCCCGTTTGGTGTATATATCAAACAGCAAAGATGTTCAGATTTCGGGCGTGAAGTTGATTAATTCGCCTTTCTGGACGACCCATCTCTACAAATGCGAGAATGTGAAGCTCCTGAACCTTTATATTTATTCGCCAAGTGCGCCGGTAAAAGCGCCCAGTTCGGATGCCATTGATATAGATGTGTGTACGAATGTGCTTGTTAAGAACTGCTACCTGTCGGTTAATGACGATGCCATAGCACTGAAGGGTGGCAAGGGTCCTACTGCCGATAAGGACGAGAACAACGGAGCCAACAAGAACATAATAATCGAAGACTGCACCTACGGATTCTGCCATGGCGCCCTGACTTGTGGCAGCGAATCGATACACGATCGCAATATTATACTTCGCCGGATTCAGGTGAATAAGGCGCAACGTTTGCTTTGGTTGAAAATGCGTCCCGATACGCCGCAGAATTATGAATATATTTTGCTCGAAGATATTACAGGCAATGCAACCAACTTTTTGTATATTCAGCCCTGGACGCAATTCTTCGATTTGAAAGGCCAAACGGAGATACCAATGTCTTATTCGAGCAACATAACCCTGCGCAACATTAACTTTGAGTGTAGTACGCTTTTCAATGTCAGCAACTCCGAGCAATACAAGCTGTCGAATTTCACATTCGAGAACCTGAATCTCAAAGCAACAAACTCGTCCGAGATTCACACCGGATACATCAAA
This sequence comes from Viscerimonas tarda, assembly GCF_054601255.1. Taxonomy (NCBI): domain Bacteria; kingdom Pseudomonadati; phylum Bacteroidota; class Bacteroidia; order Bacteroidales; family Dysgonomonadaceae; genus Viscerimonas; species Viscerimonas tarda. The sequence goes on from NZ_BAAHWV010000003.1 coordinate 44,735, forward strand.
GATTTCAGGCTGAAAAATGTAGTCATTAACGGCGAAAAGAAGTATTAAGGATAAAATGTAGGGGCGAATCGTTATTCGCCCTTCAGGTTCCGTAAGGGCGCGATTAATCGCGCCTCTACAATTCTCAATTCAATCCAACTACTCTCTTCAGTGTTTTGCTGAAAGAAATATCTTTGGTGCTGGACTTGCGGAACAGCAAGGCGCCGATACTGATTCCGATTGCCAGCGTGAAGAGCAGCGATGCCGTCAGCATAAAGTTGTGAAACATGTTGATGAGCAGATTGGGGTCTTCGGCAATGCTTTGCGTGTCGGTTAATTTTATGCCGGCCAGCATGGTGCGGTAGGCAAACATGCCGGGAATCATGGTAATGCAGGCAGGCATTGTGAACACCACAGGCGGGTTATGCACATGGTGTGCTGCAAAAATTCCGGTCAGACCAATTATAACGGAGCCTGTCAAGGTGGCGGTAATCAGTCCACAATCGCACTGAATGAGTATGAAGCGGATGCAATGTCCCAATCCCCCCAATAAACCGGCTACCCACAGTATTTTTTTAGGCGCTCCGAAAAGCACGCCCCAGCAAACGGCTACTATAAATGCTATGCTAAAATCCTTAGCGACTGCTAATACTAAATCGTTCATTGTTAATTAATTGAAGTTGTTAATACCCATTAGCGTAATGCTCAATGTCATTCCGGCGGCAATACACAGCAATATGAATCCTGCAAATAAAGCCCTGTTCATGGCCGACGAAAGATAGCCTTCGATGAGGTCGATGACACAATTGATGAGCGGTACGCCCGGAATAAGGTAGAGCACAGCCGTAGCCATTGCCGCCTGTGGATTCTCGCCAATATTGAGCAGCGAACCCAATCCGGCTATCATGGTGGTGATGGAGGCCGCTATGGCGATTGAAATCATCGGGTTGAAGTTCATCCGGGCTATTTTATACCGGACGATTGAACCGGTAAAAGCGGCTATAAAGGCAACTCCGGCGTTGCATATATCCCCCAGCGAAAAAAGGCACAAGCCCGCACACGAAACCGCAACCGCCAGCGATATAATCCAGGTATTGTAGCCGGATTTGTGCCTGATGGCGCTGAATTTTTCCTCGGTTTCGTCTATCGTTAAGTCATCCTCCAATACCTGCCACGATAACTGGCTGACATCCGTTATAACAGCGAGGCGGACGTTGTGCGGCGGCGATTCCCTGTATAAAGTAACATTGTCGCCGGCATCATTCAGGTTTTTTACCGAAACAAGCAAGCCCCGGAATGTAGGTTGCATATCGACTTCAAAATTCCATTTCCCGGCAATCCGCTTTATATTGCTGTTTATCCGGCCACAATGCGCACCCGACGCCGTTAGAAACGTCCCAATGTCCAAAATTAAATTGGCAAAACGCCTCGCGCTAATTTGAGTCGGCAGATTTTCCATGTTATTCATAATCGTATTCCAATCTATAATTGTTGCAAAGGTAGGGGATAAAAGTGAAAAACTAAAAGTGAAAAGTGAAGAATACGTAAGTGGCGAAAATAATGAATATATTTGCAAGCTATGGTTAAATAAAAAAAGCCCTTTTGAAAGGCTTCTACTATTTTTCAACGGATTTAATTCCTTCGAGTTATGCTTTTTAGATTTAAAGATAATGAATAGGCCTGCAACGGAAGCAATGGCGCCGATAGCAATTCCTAGCGTAGCTAAGCTAAATCCTTGCGTTAATGCATACAATATCAATCCACAAAACAATATTACAGAAAGAAAAGCAAATATTAACTCCCAAAGTCGCCATCCTGACTATATTCTTTGTCAGCATAATTTCGTTTTTACGCCGGTGGGCGGCTTCATCCTCGGCCATACGCATAATACGTTCGGCAAAGCCAGACTGAATAGTTTCGTATTTCGCCAACGATTCAGGATCGGGAATAGGCCCAGAGTAAGCCTGATGTTGCACCGCTACATTAACGGACTGCTTCTTTTCCAACTTCATACGACTTCCTTATGTCATTACCAATTTTGAACCAATCTCCACGAAGACTTTCCGCATCGCTTCTCGGATTCATAAGAATATCCGATAACGGATTTTCCGCTAAACCGAAAAAATAAAGGAAACTTTGATAAAATATTGCAATTTGCTTTCTCATACTTATTTCAATTTGAAAACTCCTCAAAATTACGGATTAATTTTCAAACAACAATCAATCATTCTTTTATTTTATAGATAAATGTGGCCTGTGTTGTAAATCCAGGGCTCAAAGTGAAGGTTGTTTTGTGAGGTAAATTAGGTGTGAATGAGGTTTTGACAGTTTACACCAAAAGGGCGATGGTTACGAAACCTTGAACTTTGAACTTTGAACCTTGAACTTCCAAGGTTATTTTCGTAAATTTGCAGTCAAATTACAGCGTATGATTACAATTTTGGGCATAGAGTCTTCTTGCGACGATACGGCGGCGGCGGTTATACAGGACGGGGTTTTGCTGTCGAACATTATCGCCAGCCAGAAGGTGCACGAAAGCTACGGGGGAGTTGTTCCCGAACTGGCTTCCAGAGCGCACCAGCAAAACATTATTCCGGTGGTGAGCGAAGCGTTGAAGCAGGCGGGTATTGATAAAACTGAGATAAACGCCATCGCATTTACCCGCGGTCCCGGATTGCTGGGTTCGCTGCTCGTGGGAACGTCTTTTGCCAAGGGCTTTTCAACGGCGCTCAACGTTCCGATGGTTGATGTGAACCACCTTCAGGCGCATGTATTGGCTCACTTTATCAGGGAAAAAGGTGTTGAGAGTGCACCGCCTGCGTTTCCGTTCCTGTGCTTGCTGGTATCGGGTGGAAATTCGCAGATTGTGCTGGTGAAGTCCCCCAAGGAGATGGAAATCATTGGCCGGACAATTGACGATGCCGCAGGCGAGGCATTCGACAAATGCGCCAAAGTAATGGGTTTACCCTATCCCGGCGGCCCCGTAGTCGATAAACTGGCTAAGACCGGCAATGCCTCAAAGTTCAAATTGAATAAACCTCATATTCAGGGCTACGATTATAGTTTCAGCGGATTAAAAACCTCTTTTCTGTACCTGTTGCGGGACGAATTGAAGAAAAACCCCGATTTCATCGAGAAAAACAAGGCTGACCTGTGTGCATCGCTGCAACAAACAATTATCGACATATTGATGGAAAAACTGCGCAAAGCAGCAAAAGATCTGAACATAAAAGAGTTGGCCGTTGCAGGAGGCGTATCGGCAAATTCCGGCCTTCGGGAAGCCTTTGAGAAGCATAGCGAGCGTTTTGGCTGGAATATTTACATCCCCAAATTCGGTTACACTACCGATAATGCCGCCATGGTAGCCATTTCGGGCTACTACAAATACCTGAACTGCGAGTTTTGCCCGATGGATGCTGCTCCGTATGCGAGGATGAGTATGTAAAAAAAATTGGAAGCCATCTTTTGAGAATTGCGATAGTTTTATTATTTTTGTGTATTTAGTAGTCTTTACGAATATGATATTTTATAGAAAGAAAGCAATATACATTATTCTATTAGTAGATGTTATCCTTTTTTGTACCATATACTATCTCTTTATAAGTGAATGGGATAGGACAAGAATTAATATTGTAGGTATTGTTGGATCAATTCTTTCTTTGAGTGGAATAATTTTAACTTTCTTACAAATTAAAAGTGTAGAGGAGGTAAGTAATTCAACCAAAGAAGAAGTTGAAAAATCGTTGCAACAAGCCAATGAAAGATTGACCGCTTCCGACCTAACAAGAGCCGATTTATATATAAAGGAAATTCAAAATCATCTTATAAACAATAGCTATAAATTGGCTTGCTCGAGAATGAATGATTTACAGAGATATTTAATTGAATTTAAGAGCAATAAAGAAATAGGAAAGTATGAGGAGGATGAAAGTGTATTTCAAATGTATATAAGCTCTTTATCTGCTGATATAAAATCAATAAATACGAACAAGAACAAGATAAGTGATAAATCAAAGTCTAATATGATCAAGCATTTACAAGATATATCAGTAAGTATCAATGGTATAAATGGTGAACTAAAAAATAAATTATATGACAGATAAAGAAAAAAAATTCGTAGAGAAATTAACGAATAAGACAAGTGAACGCAGAATTAATTGGGAAGAACGTAGTGAAGATAGTTTTCAAACAATACTACCTTCTGGTTTTATTACTATTGAAAAAATTGAAGATATAGTTGAAGGTGTCGGTTTTGAATTGTCTATATTTAATACTTTGGGTAATAACCCCGTGATATTCTGTGCTTTTTCAAATAGCCTCAATGAAGCCTATACGGCTTTGTCTTCATTGTATAATCTTGTCATTATCTCTACCTATGAAGAAAGTCCAACATTAGTGGATATTGAAAATGATTTAGATTCCCTTCGGTGATTTATGTAAACTCCATGAGAATAAAGATAATCGAGGTTTCCTCTTTACTTATTCTACTATCTCCTCTTCCTATACATATCAATACGGAGGAAGATAAACAGCAGGATTGTAAATCCCCAGAGAGAGGAGCCGCCATAGCTAAAAAATGGCAAAGGAATCCCTATCACAGGCAACAAGCCAATAACCATACCTATATTTATAGTTAAGTGGAATAAGAAAACAGAAGCCACACAATAGCCATACACCCTGCCAAAGGTATTCTTCTGCCGTTCGGCCAGATAAATCAAGCGGAGAATCAGAATCAGGAACAGCAATAGAATAACCGACGAGCCTACAAAACCATGCTCCTCTCCTATGGTGCAAAATATAAAGTCGGTGTCCTGTTCGGGCACGTATTTCAGTTTGGTTTGAGTGCCATTCAAAAAGCCTTTACCGGTCAATCCGCCTGAGCCAATAGCTATTTTCGATTGGTTTACATTGTAACCGGCTCCCATCAGGTCGTCCTCCATACCCAACGAAACTTTTATCCTCATCTGTTGATGGGGTTGCATTATGTCCGAAAAAACATAGCTCACCGATGTTACGTATCCAATACTAACTATGGCAAAAACAGCGATATAGAGGTATGTTCCCGACCAATATCTGACAGCCATAACCAATAAGAAAACAACAAATGCGCCAAACAAACAAATAGCAAGCAATCCCCAATTGACCGGCACACTAAACTTCGATACAAAGTAGGCAATTGTAAATATACCACCTAATGCAAGAACTAGAATAAATGCTATTCGATAAACTTTTTTGAAGCTGGCAATAAGCCCTGTGGAGACAAGTATCACAATGATGGCCGAAATAAATTCACCCAAGCTGAGCATACCCATATCAACGTCCGAATATTTCAGCCCGATTACAAACAGCACAATTGCCGAAACCCCTGATAAAAGGATGATACCCGGAAGACCTTCCCTGTATAAGGCCAGAATAAATACCGTGTAAACAAGCGCCGAACCGGTTTCTTTTTGCGCGAATATCAGCAACATCGGAAGTAGAATCAGAGCAACAATTATTACAAAGTTTTTGGCGGTCATCAATTTAAAATTATAGCTATTCATAAATCTAGCTAAAGCCAATGCTACGGCAAATTTTGCAAACTCGGCAGGCTGCAAACGTATCGAATCGGTTATTACAATCCACGAGCGCGAGCCCTTTATATCGGGAGCAATAAATACCGTCAGAAGAAGCAGGGAAATAGAGAAGCCATAGATAAAATAGGCGGTAATATCATACAGGTTGCTATCCAGTTTAAGCAATATAAAAGCCAGAGCCACAGATGTTCCCATCCAAACAAGTTGCATCCCGCTGCGTGTGGACAAATCGTACATATTTCTCACATCTCCGTATTCGTAGCTAGCCCCGTATATGCTGAACCAGCCACAAACTACCAAAACAAGATAGAGCAATACGATTACCCAATCAACACTTCCTTTTATATTATCATCAATTCTACTTCTCACTATTAAGTATAATTAGTTTCAAGTTCAAAGTTCAAGGTTCCGTAGGGGCGCGATTAATCGCGCCCGTACAAACAAGCTCCTTGTAGAGACGTGGCGTGCCACGTCTGTTACAAAACCTCTTGCTGCGAATCGGCAGCCACAACTTCCGGTTCGGGCGCCGCTATTTTTTTGAGAACCGGTACAAACATATTGGGCAAAATAACGGCATTGGCTATTCGCTCTTCTATGTATGCGTCCGAAGCGGGGACTTCCCCTTTCAGGTATTTCTGAAACATCAACCGGCCTATCGGAACGGCATAAGTCGCACCAAAACCGCCATTCTCTACCATCACGGATATGGCGACTTTCGGATGGTCTTTCGGGGCAAAACCCATGAAAATAGAGTGGTCGCGGCCATGCGGGTTTTGAGCTGTCCCTGTTTTTCCACAGACCTCAAAATCAGGCATTAAGTTCGTTCCGCGACAAGTACCTCCGGTTACGGCATTGGCCATACCGCGAACAACCGACTCGTAATATTCGGTTTTAATACCGGTATATTTTCTATTGGTAAAGCTCGTATCCAAAGGTGTATCCTGAACTTCTTTCACAATATGCGGAACATGGAAGTAGCCTCTATTGGCAATCGTAGCGCCCAAATTGGCAATTTGGATGGGTGTTGCTGTAATTTCTCCCTGCCCAATGGCAATAGATATAATATTCGGCGCCGACCAGCTTCGTCCAAATGCATTTGTATAATACTGACTGTTAGGGATAAAGCCCCTCTTTTCCGAGGGCAAGTCCACACCCAATTTGTAGCCATAGCCCATCGCCACCATATAATTTTTCCACTTGTCGAAAGCATCGGAAATATCCTTATACTTTTTACTCCTGTTGCTCAACATGGCATTCAGGCCATAACAAAAATAGGAGTTGCACGAGGTTGCAATGGCGGCTTCCAAAGGTATGGGCGAAAAATGTGAGTGGCACTTAGGCCTTCCACCACCGGGCGGATAGCCATTTGCACAGGAATAGGCTGTTTCGGGCGTAATAACATTTTCCTGCAAAAAAATGAGCGCTTGTGTCGGTTTAAAAGTCGATCCGGGAGGATACATACCTTGTATGGCACGGTTGAAGAGCGGTTTTGAAGCATCTTTTTCCAGTACTTTATAATTGACTCCAAAATCGCGTCCCAATAACACAGCCGGATCATAAGTCGGCGATGTAACCAGACAGAGTATTTCACCGGTTTCGGGTTCAATCATCACAATACTGCCTATCTTGTTTCGCATAAGGTATTCGCCATAAGCCTGTAAATCAACATCAATCGCCAGCTTCAGGTTCTTACCCGAGGTGGGCGACTTATCATGAACCCCTTCCTCATATTTTCCTTGAATACGTCCGTGAGCATCGCGTAAAAGTATTTCGACTCCTTTCTCGCCACGCAGCAGATTTTCGTACGAATTTTCAACGCCCGATTTGCCGGCATAATCGCCCCGCATATAGTAGTCGTCCGCTTCAATCTGAGATTTATTCACCTCGGCAACATATCCAAGCACATGGGCGGCATTTTTGTAGCTATATTGGCGCAGAGCCTTATTCTGAATATCGAAGCCCCTGAATTTATACAGATTCTCTTGCAGCAATCCATATTCCTGCATCGTGAGTTGCGTCATAAAAGTTTGCAAGGTATAGGGAGAGTATCCGGGATTCAGTTTCTTGTTTTTTATGTCCCTGATACGTTTCTGCATCTGCTCTTTCGTTATTCCGAGAATATTGCAAAAGTCCAGTGTATCAAATGGTTCTACCTCGCGCGGAATATACACAACATCATAAGTCGGCTGATTATAGACCAGCAATTTGTCGTTTCGGTCCGATATGGTACCTCGCGCCGGATACAGTATTTTTTTATAAAAAGCATTGCTGTTCGCAGAATCTTTGTATTCATTTTTCAGAATCTGCAAATTGAATAGTTGAATAAGTAGAATCAATACGATGCCAACAGCTATTCCGCCTATTACAAACTTTCTTTTTTCAAAAGCCAACCTGTCTTTTATCACACATTTTTAGTTTTAAGCGATAAACCCTCTAGTGCAAATATAAAAATAAATGTCAGAACGGCCGAAAGAAATATCCTCAGCAAGGTGGTGATAATATCGGAGTATGAGAATGTTTCGACAAGTACCAATACAATATGATGCAAGAGTACCATGGCAACAATATACTTCACAAACGTACTGCCCAATGCCGATAAATTGAGATTCAAATGCTCGAAATCGTCTCTGCCGAAAAAAAGTTTCTGAATGGGCAGGCGCATAAAGGCGATAAAAGTTGTTGCCACGGCATTCAAACCCATTGTGTTACAAAAAATATCAATGCTTAGCCCCAGAATAAATCCAAGCAGAATAACGATGTTCCGGTTAACGGTAACCGGAAGTTTAATGATAAAATAGATATAAAGGAATGGCGTTGCGTACCCCAGTAAAGAGATACGGTTCAGGACAAGCACTTGCAATAAAACCAAGGCTATGAACAAAAACAGCTGCTTTATGACTCCGCTACTACTCAATGCCAACCTCCTCTTTCAATTCAATAAGTTCCCGGCGCCGATAATTATTTATGACAAGCACATTATTCAGCGTGCTAAAATCGGCTGCCAGTTTCACCCTCAAGGTCAGAAAGTTATCATCTTTCTGAGACTTATAATCTTCTATCGTCCCCACGATAAATCCTTCGGGAAAAAATTTCGACACGCCGCTTGTAATGGCCGTATCCCCCTGTTCAAAATGTTCGTATCGCGGAAAGTCTTTTAAATCGGCATACCGTGGGTCTTCGCCGTCCCAAACCAAGGTGGTGGAAACGTTTGAAGACTTTATCTTACAGTTTAACTGGGTTTTAGGATTCAATACCGACTGAACGAGCGCGTAATTGGGCGAAACAGTCCGCACAAAACCAACTATCCCGTCTTTCGACACAACACCCATTTCGGGTTTTATCCCATCGTTTTTTCCTTTGTTTATCATAATATAGTTCTCGATGCGCGAAACACTGTTGTTTACTACATGAGCCACTATATATGCATATTCACTCTCCCGTCCCGAATCGGGCAAAAAGGCCACCGTCTTCAGTGAATCCGAATGCAGCGATTCGATATAACTCTCTAATTCAAATACTTGCTGCTGAAGCGCTGCATTTTGTAGCAGCAACTCCTCGTTGCTCTGTCGGAGGCCGAAGAACGACGAGACTTCTCCCGAAACAGCATAAATTCTTCCAGCCAACTCGTTAGAGGTATTAAAAAAAACGCTCCGCTGATAAGAATTGGAATTGAATACAAACAAAAAACTAATTATTTCAAGTAAAATGAAAAGAAACCAGCTTACATTTTTTATCAAGAAAGTAATCAGATTATGCATGTAGTCTGAATTTGCTAATTAATTATTGTCTCATCAAGAAATTGAATTTATCGATGTTGTTCAAAGCAATACCTGTACCTTTAGCTACTGCGTGCAGCGGGTCTTCCGCCACATGGAACTGGATGCCTATTTTTTCGGAGAAACGCCGGTTCAAACCTCTGAGCAAAGCGCCTCCTCCGGTCAGGTAAATACCATTTTTCACAATATCGGCGTACAATTCGGGCGGTGTTTGTTCCAGCGCGCTAAGTATGGCCGAATCCATCTTCGAGATAGATTTATCGAGGCAATGCGCTATTTCCTGATAGGCAATCGGAATGTCCATCGGCAACGAAGTCATTCTGTTTGGCCCATGTACAACAAATTCTTCGGGCACTTCTTCGTCAGATAGTTCCGTCAATGCCGAACCGACAGCAATTTTTATCATTTCGGCAGTACGTTCTCCTACTTTGATGTTGTGCTGGCGTCCCATGTATTCCTGAATATCTTCCGTCAAATCGTCTCCGGCTATTTTGATTGATTTATTCGATACAATCCCGCCCAGCGATATAACTGCAATTTCGGTAGTACCACCACCTATGTCCACAATCATGTTGCCTTCGGGCAATTCCACATCGAGGCCGATACCCAGGGCGGCGGCCATTGGTTCATAAATCAAATATACATCGCGCCCGCCTGCATGTTCTGCCGAGTCGCGTATAGCGCGGCGTTCCACTTCGGTGCTACCCGATGGAATACACACAACTATCCTCAACTGAGGCGAAAACAAGCGGTTTTTGTTATTTATCATTTTTATCATGCCGCGAATCATTTGCTCCGCCGCCGTAAAATCTGCAATTACTCCATCCCTCAACGGGCGGATTGTCCGTATATCTTCATGCGTTTTCCCATGCATTTGCTGTGCTTTCGTACCAACGGCAATAACCCTGTCCGAACGCCTTTCCAATGCTACAATAGAAGGTTCGTCAACAACAATCTTTCCATTACTGATGATAATGGTGTTTGCCGTACCCAAATCCATTGCTATTTCTTGTGTGAAGGAAAATAGTCCCATAATCTAGTTTATTTATATAAATTTTCTTTAATGTTTGAAATGACGTATTCCGGTCATTACCATAGATATATTGTGCTCGTTACAGTAATTAACCGACAATTCGTCTTTAATCGAACCGCCCGGTTGTATAACTGCCGTAATACCTGCATCTCCTGCTATTTCTACACAGTCGGGGAAAGGGAAAAAGGCATCCGAAGCCATTACCGAGCCCTGCAAGTCGAAGCCAAAGGTATTTGCCTTTTCAATGGCTTGCCTCAAAGCGTCCACACGCGATGTTTGGCCGGTTCCACCTGCACACAACTGTTTGTTTTTAACCAGAATAATGGCATTCGATTTGGTATGCTTCACCAGTTTATTGGCAAACAGCAAATCTTCCTCTTCGGTGTTTTGGAGCGGGCGATTTGTTACCAGCTTCAAATCCTGTGCTGTCTGGGTACTCAAATCCTTGTCCTGAAGAAGAACTCCATTCAGCAACGAGCGGAATTGTATCTTGCTTTTTATTGTATCCTTTTGCAGCAATATAATTCTGTTCTTTTTCTGTTTCAATACTTCAAGCGCATCTTCGTCGTAAGAAGGAGCTATCACTATCTCGAAGAATATCGTATTAATTTCTTCGGCAGCAGCTTTATCAATGTTCCTGTTCGACACAATAATACCGCCGAAAGCCGAAACCGGATCGCCCGCCAATGCGTCTTTCCATGCCTGAGTAACTGTATCGCGAGAGGCAATACCACAGGCATTGTTGTGCTTCAATATGGCAACAGTCGTATCATCGAAATCCGAAATCAGGCTGACAGCCGAATCTATATCGAGCAAGTTGTTGTACGAAATTTCGCGGCCATGCAACTGGTCGAAAAGTTCCGCAAAATTGCCGTAATAGATTCCTTTTTGATGCGGATTTTCACCATAACGAAGAACCGCCGGGCCATCTTCGGCAAACCGGAAAGCAGAGCCTTCATTGTCGTCCATGTAATTGAATATAGCTGTATCGTAGCTCGACGATACGCCAAAGGCTTCCTTCGCAAACCAGCGTCTTTCGGGAAGAGTGGTAAGCCCTTCTTTCTCCGTCAAGCTATCCAAAAGCGGCTTGTACTGGTCTTTTGAGGCAACAATAACCACGTCTTTGTAGTTTTTGGCGGCAGCCCTGATTAAAGAAATGCCTCCTATATCAATTTTTTCAATAATGTCTTTTTCTTCTGCGCCCGAAGCCACCGTTTCCTTAAAGGGATAGAGATCAACAATCACCAAATCTATTTCCGAGATAGCATAGGCTTTTACTTGCTTTTGATCTTCCTCCACTTCCCTGCGAGCCAGAATACCGCCGAATATCTGCGGATGCAGCGTTTTAACCCGTCCGCCTAAAATAGAAGGATAGCCCGTAATATTTTCTACGGCGCTACATTCGCATCCCAACGATTCGATAAACTCCCGTGTTCCGCCAGTCGATATGAAGCGAACACCTAAACCTTTCAATTTTAAAATAATCTCTTCCAGTCCATCCTTGTGATAGACCGAAACCAAAGCTGTTTTAATTTTCTTTTCGTGAAGCATATTTATGTTTATACAGTAACTTTTTATAGGTTCGCAAAGTTATAAAATCTATCGCGATAATAGCGCTTTATAAATCAAAAGTTTTCAAAAATATCTCTCATTTTTAAACTGTTTGTAAGATACGTCAAAAAATGCAGGGCAAACCTTGAAATTTTTTAGAACCACTATTACGGATGAGATTCCTCCCTAAGCCCCCCCACCCCCCGTAGGGGGGATTTCAAAAGCCTCCCCTACGGGGAGGTTTGGAGGGGCTTCGCCGCCACTTCCTACTCCCTTCTCCCAAAAAGGAGACAGTCATTCCGACCAAAGGGAGGAAGCTCCTGTTCATATCAACAATTTTAAGCCGTAAAAATTTTCAAGGTTTGCACTGTCAAAAAACGGCTATAATAATCGGCTATTTCGGAATAATTAGTAAATTTGACATTCATTAATCGAGAAATCACTTAAATAGAAACAAACACCATGAAACATTCTTTCTTTTTTGCGCTGATACTGTTAACCGCCTCTTCTTTCGGAATGAAGGCCCAGAACAGCAGCGCTATTTTATCTCCTGCCAACGGAAAACAGGATGTAAATCCTGACACACACCTCGTTATCACTTTCAAAGACAAGCCTTTGCTTGGCAACAAGGGTGTGATACGCATAGTTGATGCCGCCACCGGAAAACAGGCCGACAGCCTCGACCTCAGCATTCCGGCAGGGCCATCCGAACCCGATCCGGTGAGAAAAAGCAAGGCCATTTACACCCCAACGCCCTACACCTACGAAAGCTCCAATTACACCAATGCCAATACCATTCCGGGAACTCCTTCGGGGGCCGCCTTACCCGATACTGTGGTTTATCAACTGACCATTATCGGCCATTTTACCGATGGATTTCATTTTCATCCGGTAATTATTAAAGATAATACGGCGACCATTTACCCCCATAACAACCTGCTCGAATACGGTAAACAGTATTATGTAACGATAGATGACGGTGTTATAACTACCCCAGCAGGCGATTTCCACGGAATCGGAGCGCATGAATGGACTTTCGCCACAAAAAGCAATGCGCCGGATAGCCGCAGCCGAAAACTAACGGTGAGCAGCGATGGCGTCGGCGACTTCAACACCATACAGGGATGCATGGATTTTATCCCCGATTTCAGCGCCGAAAAATGGGAAGTGCTGATCAAGAATGGCGATTATGAAGAACTGGTCTATTTCCGCAACAAAAGCCATGTGAGCATCAAAGGCGAAAGCCGCGAGGGCGTTGTTGTCCATTATGCCAACAACGAAACGTTCAACCCGCATCCCGTCAACATAAAAACCAACGAATGGCCGGGTACATTCCCCTCTCGCCGCGCAGCCTTTGCCGCCGATAATTGCAACGACCTGCGCTTCGAGAACCTCACAATTATGACCACATTGGTTGGTCAGGCCGAAGGTTTGCTGATTATGGGTGAGCGGAATTACTTGAAAAACGTCCACATTGTTGGTTCGGGCGATGCCTTGCAGGTAAACGGTTCGGCCTATCTGGAAGGATGCCGGATTGACGGCAGCGGAGACACTGTATTGGGACGGGGAGCTGCATTTTTCAAGAACTGCACCCTTAGCAGTCGTGGGCCGTTTATGTGGGTACGAAATACGAACGAAAACCACGGCAATGTGTTTGTCAACTGCACATTCTTGGGCAAGGGCGAAAAAACCGTCATAGCACGCGCACCCAGCAACAACAAAGGCTACCCCTACGCCGAAGCTGTACTAATCAACTGTCGCCTCGACAATATCGATCCTGCCGGATGGGGCGATGTAGCCGGTGATGGCGCCGACCTCCATTACTGGGAATACAACAGCGCCACCCTGGACGGAAAACCGGTAAACATTTCGGAACGCCATCCCCTGTCGCGTCAACTGACGAAGAAAAAAGATGCCGCAATTATTAAAAATTACAGCAATCCGGCATTTGTTTTGGGTTGGAAACCGAAATAAATTACGTAGGGGCGAAATATTTTTCGCCCTTTTCTCGTATTTGTTGCGTCAAAAAAGGGCGAAAAATATTTCGCCCCTACAATAGCATTGATTATATTTTACCAAATTGAGGCGCGCTTTTCTTTCGGAATATAGAGCGGATCATTTTCCGATATTCCGAAGGCGGCGTACCAGGCATCTATGTGGGGCAGGGATCCGTTAACCCGCCATTTTCCCAGCGAATGGGTATCTATTTTTGTTAACCTCACTATTTCTTCATCGCGGATATTTCCTGCCCACAAATTGGCGTAGGCCAGGAAGAAACGTTGCTGAGGCGTATAACCGTTTATTTGTTCGTTTCCTGCAAATTGCGCTGTTTTCCCGAAAGCGTTGTACGAAACCTGCAAGCCGCCATAATCTGCGATGTTTTCGCCCAAAGTGTATTCGCCGTTGGCACGAAGAGAATCAATGACAATGATGTTATTGAAGTGGTCGAGTAGCACCTGCGCACGTTTTTCAAACTTTTCGGCATCTTCGGGTGTCCACCAGTCGAGCATATTCCCGTTTTTATCGTATTTACGTCCCTGATCATCAAAGCCATGCGTCATTTCGTGGCCGATAACCACGCCAATAGCTCCATAATTCACCGCATCATCGGCATTCATATAAAAGAATGGCGGTTGGAGGATGCCTGCCGGAAATGTTATTTCATTTGTCGTGGGATTATAATAGGCATTCACAGTTTGGGGCGTCATAAGCCATTCCGTTTTATCGACATCTTTTCCCAATTTGCTCAACATAAAAGCGAACTCAAAATTTGAAGCCTGTACAATATTCGCCCAGTAACTGTCTTCCTTTACAATCTTCAAGGCCGAGCAATCCCGCCATTTATCGGGATAGCCTATTTTCACCGCAAACGAATTTAATTTTTCGTGAGCTTTTCCTTTCGTTTCTTTGCTCATCCATTTCAACCCGTCAATCCGTTCAGCCAACGAAACACGCAGGTTATTCACCAAATTCAGCATACGTTCTTTGGCCTGAGGCGGGAAATATTTCTCTACATAAAGCCGTCCAACCTCTTCGCCCAATACGCCGTTGACGGTGTTTACCGTGCGTTTCCATCTGGGTTGAAGCGCTTTTCGGCCACTCAATTGCCTGCCGTAAAACTCGAAGTTGGTATTTACAAAATCGTCGCTCAAATAGTTGGCCGCACTATTCACCAAGCACCACGACAAATAGGCCTTTAAATCGTTCATCGGAGCCGTTTGAATCAGTTTCACCGCCGCGGCAACCGGCTCTACCTGAGAGACATTCAGTTCGGTTAAGTCTTTAGCGCCAACAGCCTCAAAGAACGCATTCCATTGAAATCCGGCAACGGAATCGTTCAGTTGGTTTATCTTAAATTTGTGGTAATTCAGTTCGGGAATCCGTGTTTTTTCTTTTTCAAAATGAGCGTTGGCCAATGCCGTTTCTACTTTAAGTACGGCTTGCGCCACCTTTTTGGCATCGGCATCGGCGTAACCCACATTCCTGAACTGATTGACAATAAGCCTTGTGTATTGCTCCCGTATTTCTTTGGCTTTGGGGTCGTCCTCAATGTAGTAATCGCGCTCGCCCAATCCCAGTCCGTCCTGATAAAGATGAGCGATATTTTTCGAGCTGTTTTTATCGTCCGCGCCCACATAAAATCCATAAAAAGGAGCAGATGCATAATGACGAAGTTTTCCGGTTAACTTTATAATATCCTCAACGGTGGTTGCCGCATTAATGGCAGCCAATTGTTCCTTAATCGGCTCAGCGCCCTCCTGATTCAGCCGAATGCTGTCCATCCCCGACACATACAAATCGCCTATTTTTTGAGCGACACTGCCTTGTTCGTGTGTTGTTTCGCCCAATTCTTCAATCAGTTCTTTCACCTGTTGCTGGTTATTTTCCCTCAACTTATCGAAGGAGCCGTAACGGCTGTATTCGTCGGGAATAGGATTAGAATCGGCCCAACCACCCGTTGCGTAACGAAAGAAATCGACACCCGGAATGGCGGCCGTATCAAGGTTTGCTATATCCAAACCCTTATCCAAAGGAGCTGTATCCCCTTTCTTGTCTTTACATCCAGAAGCTAATAACATAAAGGAAGACATTAAGTAAATAATTTCTTTTTTCATTTTTAATATAGTTTTAAGAGGCTGTCTTTTTATGAGGTTGTCATTGGCTCAGGCCGATCTCCTGACAGCCAGATGATGTTTGTTAGGAGATCCAGTGTCAAGCACGGGATGACAGACTTTTGAGACACCCCTTTTTGGGTTTAAAAATCGGCAACAACCCTAAAATTCAACTGTCGTCCTGTAAGATAGTTGGGGACAGCATATTGATGATTAAAGATATTTGTTACCCAATAATACGAATTGGTGTTACTTATATCGAACAAATTGAAAATATCGACTCCCAACCACACATTTTTGAACGAGCCTACAACCGAACTCCTTTTGCGTATGGCATAATCTTCGCCCAGCAACTCCCACGAAAATCCCATGTCAACACGGCGATAGCTCGGCGCGCGAAAGTTCACTTCATCAAAGCCTTTGTGTGGCGGAGATGTAGGCAAACCGTGAGAGAGATGACCAATCAGGCTCATTTTCAAGCGCTCGCGACCGGGCAGATAATCCTGAAAAAACAGGGATATATTGTACCGCTGGTCTGTTGGGAGCGGCACACTCTTCCCTCGCAATTTTTGTTGCGCCTTCATCAGGGAGAAACTGATCCAGCTGTCTGTACCCGGAACAAATTCGCCGAACAGCTTGGTATCCAGCCCTGTTATGTAACCCGAAGACGAATTTTCGCCCGTATAGCGTATTTTTACATTATCGACCGTATAGGGCGCCAAACCGGAGAGATTTTTGTAGTACAATTCGCCCGTAAACTTGAATTTGCGGCCTTCCAAGGCCTTGAACTGGTAATCGCCACCCAATACAAAATGGACGGATTTCTGCGACTTAATATGCTCATTAAGTTCCATATACACGTTGCCATCCCGCGATACAGGCCGTTGATATTCCTTGTAAAACGGCGCCTGATAATAGACCCCCGTCGCAAAACGAAGCGTGATGTCCTTATCGCCCGGAAGTATGTAGCCGATAGAGGCCCGGGGGCTGAATATAAACTCATCGTTGAACGACCAGTAGCTCCCTCTGAAACCGACGTTCAACGAAAAAAGATGCTCTCCCGAAGAAAACTTATAGGTGTCCTGCAAGTAGCCCGAATAGCGCGTTGTATTGGTTTTATTGTTGGAAATAAGATTGGAATACACCCTCACCGCCTGTCCGTTATAGGGCAACGAATAGCCTGCCGAGTCGCGCGTCTCCCATTCTTTTATTTTGTCGTCGATTTTTTCCTGCTGAATAGCCAGTCCCCACCTGACCAAATGCCTGTTTGCTTTGTACGAGCCAAAATGACTGACATTCAGCACATTCGATTGCAGTTTGTTGCGGGCGTGTTCGTGATAAGTTCCAACACCCTGAAAATTACCCGATTCGCCTTCGCTTCCACCCGAATCAAGGTTCACATCGGTCAGTTCATACTCCCCGTTTATATCGTATTTCACCCTTTCGTGCGACGAAAACGCCGAAGTTTGCAGTCCCAGTTGCAGTTTTTCGGTTAGCTGCCCTTTCAAGGTGAAGGCGCCGAAAGAAGTCAGGAATTTATCATCCTCCCAACCATCGAAATACACCTTGAAGTTTTTGGCAGCAGCCAGTGAGCCAAAACTGGTGCTCCGTGTTACAGGCGTGAATTTGAATATATTACCCGAATAATTACCTAAAAAGCTCAGTTCCCATTTCGGCAAGAGTTGATAGGTCATGTAGGTTTGCACATCAATAAATTCGGGGTCGTACTCCGCATCGGTATCCATCGTACCCAAAAGCGCTTTGGCCGTTTTGTAACGCAAGCCCGTAACCTGCGTAAAGTTTTTGGTAGCGCTACCCACATATACGCTGGCGCCAAGCAAGGATGCCATAGCAGAAGCCTCAAATCCGGTCGGTTTTTTGTAGGTAATATCCAGTACCGACGACATTTTATCGCCATATATAGCATCGTATCCACCCGACGAAAAGCCCACCGCCGCCGTCATATTGGGGTTGATAAAGCTCAGCCCCTCCTGTTGTCCGGAACGAATGAGCAAAGGCCGGTGAACCTCTATTCCGTTCACATACACAATATTTTCATCGTAATTTCCGCCTCGCACCGAATATTGCGAACTCAACTCATTGGTAGAACTCACGCCCGGCCCGGTGGCAATAATGGCCTCAATGTTCCCTCCCGAAGGGTCGGCAGCCAATTTCATTTTCGTAGGGTCAATTTTCCCCATGGTGTTCACCTGCCGCTGTTCGCCGATAACCGTAACTTCCTCCAGTTCCCTGGGCGTTTCGCGCAGCATAATGTTGAGCGACAGTTCCTTTTGTCCGGGCGAAAGAGCAACCTCCCGCTCGGCAGATTGGTAAGTCATCATCGAAAAAACGAGCGTCGCCGTATCGTTGGCCGAAACCGTAATTTGATAAGCGCCCTTGCCATTGGTAAAAGTAGCATTCAACAGTTTGCCCTTCTGGGTAACAAGCACGCCGCCAACCGGCCTGTTATCGAAATCGACCACCGTCCCCGATACCTTCACCGATTGAGCAAACACACCAAAAGAAGCCAGTATATACAGTAAGAAAAATCCAAATCGTTTAGTCATCCCTGTTCAGCAAATTTTCGCATTTGAAACCGCTAAGTTACACATTTTAAAATAACGGGGAAATTTGGGGAATATTATAAATGGGATGGCAGGGGGAATAAATACGGCAGGGCAAACGCATGAAAAATTTTAGTACTACTGTTACGAATGAGATTCCTCCCTTTGGTCGGAATGACTCGCCCATTGGTGGTTTAAGGGATGAGGAAGCGGCGGCAAAGCCGCCGCTTCCTACTCCCCTCTCCCAAAAAGGAGACCATCATTCCGACCAAAGGGAGGAATCTCCTGCTCCTATCAGCAACTTTACCGAAAGGCATAAGCTGTAAAATTTTTCATGCGTTTGCTCTAATTATTTTTCTCTTTTCACTTTCCACTTTTCAGTTAAAAGAGTAACTTTACAGCCTCAAAAAAAATATTTCACTAGAATGGCTAAAGTAATAGGTACTGTGGTGGTGAATACCGAGCGTTGTAAGGGTTGCGACTTGTGCGTGGCGGCCTGCCCGTGCGATGTGTTGGAACTGCACCACAAAGAAGTAAATAACAAGGGTTACCACTATGTTTATATGAAAAACGAGGAAGCATGTATCGGCTGTGCAAACTGCGGATATGTTTGCCCCGATGGTTGCCTGACAATTTATAGAAAAAAAACAGATTAAAATCAACAAAACAATATGCAGGAAGAAATATTCTTACTGAAAGGAAACGAAGCCATTGCTCATGCTGCTATACGCTATGGTGCAGATGGTTATTTCGGCTACCCGATTACGCCTCAATCGGAAATAATGGAAACATTGATGCTTGAAGCCCCCTGGAAAACAACCGGAATGGTTGTGCTTCAGGCCGAAAGCGAAACCTCCTCCATCAACATGGTTTATGGCGGCGCTGCTTGTGGAAAAGCGGTTATGACCTCTTCTTCCAGTCCGGGGATGAGCCTGATGCAGGAAGGCGTATCGTATTTGGCCGGTTGCGAACTGCCTTGTTTGCTGGTCAACGTGATGCGCGGCGGACCCGGTTTGGGCACCATTCAACCTTCGCAAGCCGATTATTTTCAGTCGGTAAAAGGAGGAGGACACGGCGACTACAAGATGATAACCCTGGCGCCCGCATCGGTGCAGGAAATGGCCGACTTTGTGGGTCTGGGCTTCGATTTGGCTTTCAAATACCGCACTCCGGTTATGATACTGGCAGACGGAGCGATTGGTCAGGTGATGGAAAAAGTGAAGCTGTCCGACTATAAAAAGCGAAGGACAGATGACGAAATCAGGAAACAATGTCCCTGGGCAACTTTAGGCAGAACCCCCGACCGAAAACCCAATATCATCACTTCCCTCGAACTCGATTCGTACCAAATGGAAAGCAATAACATCCGTTTCCAGAAGAAGTTCAAGGAAATAGAGGAAAACGAAGCGCTGGTTGAAGAAATAAACTGCGAAGATGCGGAATATATATTCGTGGCTTTCGGTTCGGCAGCCCGTATTTGCCAGAAGGCAAAAGACCTGGCTCGCGAACAAGGCCTGAAAGTGGGGATTATCCGCCCCATTACCTTGTGGCCTTTCCCAACAGAAGTAATTGCCAGCTATGCCCCCAAAGTAAAAGGATTCCTCACCGTTGAAATGAACGCCGGACAAATGATTGAAGACGTTCGCCTCGCAGTAAACGGAAAAGTGAAAGTTGAACATTACGGACGTTTAGGAGGCATTATACCAACGCCAAACGAGGTGTTGGAAGCGTTGAAAAAAATATAAAAACAGCCCCCTCAATCCCCCGTAGGGGGACTTCAAACTTCCCCCTACGGGGGATTGAGGGGGCCTAACTATAAGAATTATGAATAAAGATATTATAAGTCCCGAAAATCTGGTATATACCAAGCCTCGCCTGATGAACGACACGCCGATGCATTATTGCCCGGGTTGTTCGCACGGAGTTGTACATAAACTGATAGCTGAAATTATCGACGAGATGGGGCTTACCGACAAAACCATCGCCATAGCTCCCGTAGGTTGCGCCGTATTCGCGTACAACTACATCGACGTTGACTGGCAGGAAGCCGCACACGGACGCGCACCGGCGCTAGCCACTGCCGTAAAAAGGTTGAACCCCGACAAGATGGTGTTCACTTATCAGGGCGACGGCGATTTGGCCGCAATCGGTACGGCCGAAACAATCCATGCCGCCAACAGGGGCGAAAATATTGTGATTATTTTCATCAACAACGGTATTTACGGAATGACCGGCGGACAAATGGCGCCGACCACGCTGGAGAATATGAAAACCTCCACCACCCCCTACGGACGCAACATACAGGAAAACGGTTACCCCTTGAGAATAACCGAGTTGATGGCTCAACTGCCGGGCGTTTGCATGGTAACCCGTCAGAGCGTGCACACAGCCGCTGCAGTAAAAAAAGCCAAGCGCATGTTGATACAGGCATTTGAAAATTCGATGAATAAAAAGGGAACTTCGGTTGTAGAAATAGTATCGACCTGCAATGCCGGATGGAAATTAACACCCGTTGACGCCAATAAATGGATGGTAGATAATATGTTTCCGGCATACCCCATTGGCGATTTGAAAACAGTTGAAAAACCTTAGAGAAAAAATGACGAAAGAAATAATTATGGCCGGATTCGGCGGGCAAGGTATTTTATCCATGGGAAAAATTCTGGCTTATTCGGGATTAATGGAAAACAAAGAAGTCTCCTGGTTCCCGTCTTACGGGCCCGAACAACGGGGAGGTACGGCCAACGTAACGGTAATCCTCAGCGATGACCCAATCAGTTCGCCCATCGTGAACGAATTTGATATAGCAATTATATTAAATCAGCCTTCCCTCGAGAAATTTGAATCGACAATAAAACCGGGTGGAATCCTGATTTACGACCCCAGCAGCATACCCAATCCGCCCCAAAGAAAAGATATTTCGCTGTACAAAATAGAGGCGATGAATACCTCCTCCGAAATAAACAACCCCAAAGCATTCAATATGATTGTGCTCGGCGGATTCCTGAAAGTTTGTCCGGTAGTAGATTTGGAACATGTTATGCTCGGCCTGAAAAAATCCCTGCCCGAACGCCACCACCACCTGCTGCCCATGAATGAGCAGGCCATTTTGAAGGGGATGGAGATTATAGAGGGGGTTAAGTGATTAGGTTTTAGAATATAAGACCCTGTCATTGCGGACTTGATCCGCAATCTCCTTGTCGGCGAGAGCAGCCAATAATAACTTTAAATGTGTTATACTATGAAACTATTGAAAGGAAAAGCGTGCATAATACTGGTTATGTTATCCATGGTCGGTAGTATCGGCGCACAGGTACCAACCACCCCAACTCTAAAAAACGATCAAGCCCTATATATTGGGGGTGGTCTTGGATTGGACTATGGCGGACTGGGCGCAAAGTTCGAATATTTTCCAACGAGGCATTTTAGTGCGTTCGGAGGTATCGGATGGAATCTGGTGTCTCTCGGATGGAATGTGGGATTTGGCTATTTACAACATCCCGGCAAAAAAGTTTCACCCAAACTAATGGCGATGTATGGTTACAACGGCGTTTTAGAAACAGAATATCCAGGAGCATATTCTTATACCTCCTCTTCTCATACGTTCTCCAGCTACGAAACCTCATACGGAGTAACATTGGGAGTGGGTTTGAGTATTCGTGTCGGTCGTAGAGGTAACAGACTTGATATAAACTTGTTGTTTCCTTTCCGCTCAAGCAAGTTTATGGACAAATACAACGAATTGAAAAATAACTCTAACGTAACAATGGAACAAGCATTACTGCCGGTTGCTTTTTCTATCGGATATAACTTTTTCAACTAGTTTGGTCATTAGAATATAGAGAGGTTTATAGGAGATTGCGGGAATGAGGTTTTTATTATCCGTATTTCGTAGGGGCGAAATAGCTGCAAGCCCGCTGTCGCGAATGGGGCATTCTCAACTCTCAATTAACTTAATTACCTCAGCCTCAGCACATCCCATTCGGTAGGCACATATTCATAATCTCTTTTATTCATTTTGTAGAGATTCCCTACCCGTATTCCGTAGAGTTGGGAGATGCTGTGCATTGATTCGCCTATTTTTACTATGTGCTCGTAGTAGGGTTTGTCGGCTTTTTTCTTCTTTTTCTGGAAATAAATCAAATCGCCCGGTTGAACGGGGAAGCCCTCGGGGACTTCGTTGTATTTGTACAAATCTTTCGGCTTGAAATCAAACTCGGCAGCAATGGCTTCGTAACTGTCATTGGCTTGTGCTATTACATACACCAATCCGAATGTTTTGTAGGGTGTGTGTTTATTAAGCTTATAATCAACCGGTTTTGCTACTTCTTTTTCGTTTCTCGCTCGTTTATTTTTTGTGTCGTAGCGGTAGAGTTCATAGTCTTCAATCAATTTTATCAGCTTGTTGGCATAGGCTTTGTCGGTGGCATAACCCGCCTTCTGAAGCCCTCTCGCCCAGCCTTTGTAGTCGGTAATCTCGAGGGTGAACAAGGCGATATACCGTGTTTTACCGCTAAGGAACAACGAATGATCCTCAAACGAATCTTCGGTTTTACCATATTTACGGAAGCAATCATTCGGCCCGTCATCTTTTGCTCTCACGCTGGGGCCTTTCCAGTCGCCGCCGCATTTTATTCCAAAATGATTGTTGGCGCGCACTACCAAATCGCCTTTGCCTGCTCCCGACTCCAAAAGTCCCTGTCCCAGCGTGATACTGGCCGGAATTTTATACTTATCCATGTGCTTGATAGCCATATCTTTGTGGTTTCTTACATATTCCTCGTAGGCTTTATTTATTCTCACCTGGGCATAAACGGCGCCTAACGAAACCGCGTGCAGAACTATAATAAGTATTAATGAATGTTTCTTAACCATAGCGCTATTTTGTTTCATAACTAATTTTCTTACCTTTGATTGTGCAAATATAAACATTTTAGCAGTATGAAGAATATAGATGTCGTTTCAAGAATAAAAGTTTATTCGTTAGACGAATGCGATGCCCTGCAAAAAGAGCTGATCGAAAGCGCCCGGAATGCCACTCAGACAGCCTACGCCCCCTATTCGGGTTACCATGTAGGAGCCGCTGTTTTGCTCGAAAACGGGGAGATTGTTAACGGAAGCAATCAGGAAAATGCCGCTTATCCGTCTGGATTATGCGCCGAACGTACCGCGCTGTTCTACGCCAATGCACACTACCCCGACTCTCCGGTTGTGGCCGTAGCCATAGCTGCATTCAACAAAGGCGAATATACCGAGGACGTTTGCACCCCCTGTGGTTCGTGTCGGCAGGTTTTTGCCGAAATAGAAGCAAGATACGGCAAAGCTATCCGCATCATCATGTGTGGAAAGAATAAAATTTATGAAGTGGAATCCATAAAAGACCTGTTGCCCCTGTCCTTTGGAAAGGATGCCATAGGCTAAGGTTTATATCCAGCGAGCCAGAATGCTGGACAATACCTCCAGCGGATCGGGTTTTTCTTTAGGCGGATTAGCCGGAACCAACACTTTCAGTCCCTTGGGAATAATCTTTACCCTCAGCTCTTTTCCGGTGTGAATCGGATCGCCATCGACGTGGATAATACCCTCTTTTTCCCTGATTATGGTAACTTCCTCAACCAGAAGCTGGATTAATTTTTTGTTGAGGTTGATGCTTTTTGCGAACAATTGTATCGCGGTTTGTGAAGCGTCGAGAATAGTGAGCGGTTTCAGGATGGAGATGTTCATCAAGCCGTCCTGAATGTTTGCATGTGGCGCAATATAGGCGTTGTAGCCGTACTGGGAGGTGTTGGCACAATTAACAACAAAGGCTTTACTCTTAATTGTCCCCTCCTGATAAATGATTTCGTAGGTTTCGGGAATCTGTTCTACATAAGCTTCCAAAATACTTTTGAGGTACATCAGCGAGCCTCTTTTTTTCTCGTTCGCCACCCGCTGGCTAACCAGCGCATCGAATCCCATGCCGCAGGTACAGAAAAAAATATGTCCGTTGGCAATGCCATAATCTATTTTTATGACGTTCTCTTCCTTAATTATTTTCAGCGCCTTAGTTACCGAAACGGGTATCTGCAAATCGCGCGCCAGTCCGTTGCCCGAACCCGAGGGGATAATTGCCAAAGCCGTATCCGAATCAATCAGCGTGCGCGCCACCTCGTTTACCGTGCCATCGCCGCCAACCGCAATCACATAATCGACCTTGTTATTGATAGCCCGACGAGTTATTTCGGCGCCATGACCGGCATACTCGGTAAAAAAGATGTGTATATTGAATCCGTCAGCATCCAATTCTGCAGCAATCCGTTCGGGAACATTCTGCTTGGAAGAAGTCCCCGAAATAGGATTTATAATTACATACACCGTTTTTTTTGTGTTAAGCATACACAAATAATCAATTAAGTTATCGTACAAATGTAGCATTATTTGCCAATAATCGAAAATATATTGGGAAGAAATGAAGGGGTTTTCGCTAATAAAAACATGGAGGGACACGGAGGAATTTTCACGGAGGAATTGTCGTGGCACGCCACGACCATAATCAGCCGGTGCGGACTTGCAGCGCCTGTTGCACAACCTGATTTTTACCTGATTTCCTCTTACAAAATAACCTCAGTATCAGTTGGTTAAACACCATAAAACAACCTCATTACATCATTTATATTATCTCAAATTCTGGCAATGCAAAATGCGCGATTAATTAGGTAATTAGGTTGTGGGGGGGTATAACACAGCGCTACTGAGGTTGTTTTGTCTATTTTGAATTAGGTGGAAATTAGGTTTTTGAAATTTTGCGATTATTCTTCTACAATTGCCACAACCTCCAAGGTAATATCAACAGCATGCATTTATTACAAAAGGTTCATCAGAGCCATTTGTGTTTATAGGAGACAATCCCTTTTTCTCAATAGCCTCTGATTGTTTTCCCTCAATCACCTCTGATTGTTGTTGATTATCATCTTGTGTATCTGCATTCTCCGTTGTTTTTTGTCCGCACGATACCATTAAACCGATAATTACAATTGGTAAGATTTTTAAATTTTTCATTTGATTGTTTGTTTTACCTTTCCCTCGCTCCCTCAGAGAAATTTATAAAATAAAAAGCGCAGGAACTGTTTAATGTTTTATTTGCTTTAGAGGTATCGCCAAACACCCACCGAACAAATAAACAACAGAACCTGCGCTCTTATCTGTATATAAATTAGTTACATACAAACAGAACGCAAGCATTTGCTGTCTATCACTTTGTTCGGTTTTGAAAATTGGCGATTTTCTAAAGCAAAGTAATATCTTAAAACGCTTTCGCTAATTCAACATGTTCATCCAAGCCCAACGCTTTGATACTTGAAATTGCAACAAAAGCAATCAAAATACTTTAATACCCATCTAATTTAACTTGTGCTTTCCAAAACATCAGCCTAAATTGCCTCTTTTCTCACATAATAAATATAAATTTGCAGAACATTAATTAGTAAATTGGAAAATGGGCTGTCTCATAAGTCTTTTTCTGAGGTTGTCATTGCGGGCTTCGACCCGCAATCTCCTGAGAATCATTGCTCGTTTACTTGGGAGATCCCGTGTCAAGCACGGGATGACAGACTTTTGAGACAGCCTCTTTTCACATTTGCTAATTTGCTAATTAAATTCTTATGAAATACGGTATCTGTTTATTATCTTTCCTTTTATTGGCGAGCGGTTGTTCCGGTCAGAACAACAATCCGGCTGGTTTTGCTAAGGAACTGCAACCGGCAATTGCTATTCAGCGGTTCGATAAGGAGTTTCACGCTTATTTGCAAAATCCTTCACCCGAAAATCAGAAGAATCTGCAAGCAAGATATGCCGGATTTCTGCCTGCTTTTGGACGGATAACCATCAATAACTCAGATGCCTACAAACCCGAATTTTACACCCGCCTGAAGACCTACTTCTCGAACGAAATGCTGGCGAAAATATACGATGACGCCCTGAAAACCTTTGAAAATGTCAGCGTTTACGAACAGGAACTGCTGACGGCCAATAATTTTGTCGCTGCCGAATTTGCCGGCAAGCAGTTGCCCGCTTTCTACCTGCATGTTTCGGGTTTCAAGGAAAACGTGATGGCGCTTGATGGGATTATTTCGGTTTCGGCGGATAAATATTTGGGGAGCGATTATCCTGCTTACAAGCAATTTTTTGAGCCTTACCAGCTTATTCAGATGCAACCGGAATTGATTTCGAGGGATTACCTTAAAGCTTGGCTGCTGTCGGATATGCTGGCTACAAAGAAGAATCCCAACTTGTTGGACGAGATGATTAACGAGGGAAAGCTGTTGTATGCCCTGTCGAAATTGCTGCCGGATTGGAGGTTTAACGACCTGATTGCTTATACCGGAGAGCAGGAAAATTGGTGCAACGACAATGAACAGAAAATATGGCAAACGATTGTCAAATCGAACCACCTGTATAATCAGGATCGCTTGCTGATTGGCAAATATATAAACGATGCGCCCTACACGGCAACACTCACCACCGATTCGCCCGGCAGGGCAGGGGCATGGGTCGGCTGGAGGATTGTAAGCGCCTATGTCTCAAAGAATAATGTGCCATTGAGCCAGCTACTGGCCACCGACTCCCAGTCGCTACTAAAGGGCTCGGCGTATAATCCATAGATTTGTTGAAAATGTTTGTAATTTACTTGTTCAAAACACTTAAATCTGTTCAAAAACTTGTTAGTAACTATATTTTTGAATAGCCTCTCTTAAATGCCAAAAGAGGTGTATCTTTGGTGTTCTGAAAATTGTAAATATGGAAGATAGCAGCAAGAAAAATCAACGGAAACCACGGAATAAAGAGGCTTCATTGCCGGATATAGGTAAAATTCAACCACAGGCACGGGAACTGGAAGAAGCGGTACTCGGCGCTTTGATGCTCGAAAAAGATGCGTATTCGGTTGTCAGTGATATTCTTAAACCCGAAAGTTTTTACGATGACATTCACCAGTTGATTTATCGGGCTATTGTTAGTCTGGCTATCAGGCAAGCGCCGATAGATATGCTGACCGTTATTGAGGAACTCAGGAAAGAAGGCGAGTTGGAAACTGTCGGAGGTGCGACTTACGTGGCGCAATTGACCGAAAAAGTGGCTTCAGCGGCTCATATCGACTTTCACGCGCGTATTATTGCCCAAAAATACCTTGCCCGCGAGTTGATTTCGTTTTCGTCGGGCATCACCAATAAGGCCTTTGACGAAACAGCGGATGTGGATGATTTGATGCAGGAGGCGGAAAGCAAACTGTTCGAGATTTCGCAGCGAAATGTAAAGAAAGATGTAACCCAGATAAATCCCATTATAAAAGAGGCCTTGGACTTGTTGAACATAGCGGCGAATCGCCCCGAAGGGCTGAGTGGTTTGCAGACAGGCTATACGGCCTTGGACAAAATAACATCGGGTTGGCAGAACTCCGATCTGGTTATTGTTGCGGCGCGTCCGGCGATGGGGAAAACGGCCTTTGTGCTTTCCATGGCCAAAAATATGACGGTTAGTTATGGCTTTCCGGTAGCGCTGTTTTCGCTCGAAATGTCGAATGTGCAGTTGGTGAACCGCCTGATTGTGAATACCTGCGAAATACCGGGCGAGAAAATAAAGAACGGACAACTGCTGCCCTACGAATGGGAACAACTGGACTTCAAAATCAAGGAATTGTACGATGCACCCTTGTATATCGACGATACGCCGAGCTTGTCGGTGTTCGAGCTAAGGACAAAAGCGCGGCGTTTGGTTCGCGAACATGGCGTGAAAATCATCATCATCGACTACCTGCAATTGATGAATGCCAGCGGAATGAATTACGGAAGCCGCGAGCAGGAGGTCAGCATGATTTCGCGCTCGCTGAAAGGCTTGGCAAAAGAACTGAATATCCCCATCATAGCGCTTTCGCAGTTGAATCGTGGTGTTGAAGGCCGTACAGGTGTGGAGGGCAAGCGTCCCCAGCTGTCGGATTTGCGCGAATCGGGAGCCATCGAACAGGACGCCGATATGGTGTGCTTTATCCACCGTCCCGAATACTACAAAATATTGGAGGATGAAAAAGGCAACTCGCTGGTTGGTTTGGCCGAGATAATTATTGCAAAGCACCGCAATGGCGCCACCGGCGATATTATGTTGCGGTTTAAAAGTGAATTTGCCCGTTTCCAGAATATTGACGACGATTACAACCGGAGCGGCGCTCACTACATCTCCAAAATAGGACAAGGAGCCGATTCCGATGCCAATTCGCGTATTTTGTCTCAGGGCGATAATAGTGTTACGCCGTTTTGATACTGCAAATTAGTAAATTTGATGATAGTTTAAACGTGAAGGTGCGAAGTTTAAATTGTAAATTTATAATGTTCTTCCATTAACTCGTCTTGTTGTGTCTATGGTTCCTTGCAGATTGGCAATCCCAATATGTTTTCTATCTGAATCGAATACTTCATAGTGATCTCTATGGAGATTATCTAAATACCAAAATTTGCCTGTATCAATTTCTTTATAAACAACCTGTCCCTGCCGATTTTCATGAGTTCTACTAAAACGTTCTGTGTTATCTAATAAAGAGCATCTACCATTGGCAAAATTCCATTCAAAATACTCAGCGTATGGAATTATTCTGCGTCGAAACGAGAGTTCAATATAATCTTCTTTGGCAAATAAATTGTTAAGTTCTATTTCGTCTATTCCTTTAATAACTTGTAGTGTAGAGGTAGAATATATAGATTCGACAAAAGAAATTACTATTTTATCCCTTTCGCAAGCTTCAGCAAGTGAATAACCTGTTACAGTTCTACCATTGCATATATATATTATTTCAACAGAGTGTTCTTGTACTGATTCCCAATAAGGATCATTTATTAAGTTAGAAAGTAGAGATTTGAAACGTGTTACTTCATCTGAGCCTCGTTTAATCAAAATATCATGTAAAGTGTTACTTGCTGTAACCGGATATGACCACAAATCTTGCTTTTTATAAAGTAAGTTACTGGTGGTATCAATTTCTTTAAGCAATGAACTTAATGGCAATAAAGCATCCTTTACAAACTGTTCAGCCGTTGTAAATTGTCCAATTAGTGATAGTTCGTTAATAAGAATTTCCATTTTATAACCCTAATAGTATATCTAAATCATCATCGAATTGGTCGAAAAGCCCCTTTTTAGAGTTTAAAACACGACCACTATTGGATAATCGAATTTCTGTTCCGGTAGAGGCATTTTTTTCGTCCAATTCCAGGAAGTGTATTTTTACTTTTTCTTTTTCAATTTTATTTGCGGCTATGGCTCTGCGAATTCCATTGAATATATGGTCGCTATGCGTTTCCAGTATAATTTGTACTCCGCTTTGTGCTGCTAACGTAATGAGTTCGGCCAATTTCGATTGTCCGCGAGGGTGCAGGTGAGCTTCTGGATTTTCTATGAGCAGTAAACTTCCTTGTTCAGCGGAGAGCAATGCTACCACTATGGAAAGAGAATAAGAAATACCAAAGCCTATATTTTTGGGCTGCAGATTATTTGTGGGTAGATTTTCTCCAACCCCTTTATAGCCATATTCAATGGTTACTTTATCTGCTATTCTTTCTGGATTCATGGTTATTCTAGGACTAATCTCTCTTTCCCATGCAATGGTTTGTGCTAACAGTTTTTTGCTTAAACTGCTCGGATGGAGTACCAAGTCCGATTGGATATCGAAATTTCTATTCTCTCCATAATATTCTAAAAAATGTGCAACAAGTTCGCCTTGTCCATAATTTAAGGAAAGTTGCTTTTCTGTTTCGACAGCGTAAGTATCCATGGGATAGAGGTTTATATTTGCCCAACGTGCTGAACTAAGATATTGAAATTTATTGGTAAACAATGCTAACTGAAGCAAAGATGGCTCAAAAATCATTGGATTCTCTTGAGGTAAAAAAGTATCTTCATAGCGATTTCTTGCATTGAAATGAAAGTTGTAGTTGGTTTCATTATTTACTTCCAATGAAAAAGTTATGATTTCACTCTCGTTTGCAAAACGATAAAGAGCATCACGTCCTTTCCCTATATCACAAAGTGGGGCATTCAAGTCTAGACCGGTACTCAAACGTCCTTTTTTGAAACTTTGCCTAAGCAAAAGTAGAGCCTGCAATACACTCGATTTTCCAGAACTATTCATGCCGGTCAAAACGGTTAATGCTCCTGTTGATAAATTGGTGCTGCAATGCGATTTAAAATATTCTATTTTCAATTTTGTTATCATGGGATACCTTTATTTTAAGACCATTAATGCTTTTATCTAATACTTGTTCAAACCATGAAAAACGAATAGTTACACTATCTTTTGTCCCAGTACCTCTTGACAGTGCATTACTGTAACGTTCACTTTTCATTAGTTCAATTAAATTTTCTTTTAATAATTTACTGTTTTTTCGGAGTCGTGTTTCTTCTTCAGCAGTTAACTTTGAAAAGTTAACCGTTATGACTTCAAAATATGCTTTATTGATCGGGTTGCGATAATCTAATTCGGAAGTTCGTTTGCGAAAAGCGTCATTGCCAAAAATATCAATGGCTAATTGTAATGCCTTCTTAAACCGTGATTCAATAAGTTGGACATCGAATTTTTCCAGAATACTCATACTTGAGTTGATAAAATCATCTAATCCGGGTACATAATTAGTGTACTCAATCAAATAAAAGGCAATGAAACGACTAATAAAATCGCGGTCTTGCATCCTATTTGTTGGTATTCCTCTATCGGTCGCTTCCAAAAAATCATTTAACTGAGCTAATTGTTTTATAGTATCTGCTGCTTTCCCCTGATAAACAGCATTCCGAATTTCCTGAGGAGTTAACTCAAGCCCTCCCGTATTTAAGCGTTTAAATAAGATAAAACGAATATTGCGAGGAGCTTTCTTTATAAGATTTACCGTAATTGGACGCATAATAATACTGCGTTGCAGTGTTCTATCCAAATCGTCAAAACCTAAACCTTCCAAATATGGTTTGTCGTCCTTTTCACCCAAAAATTCTAAGCCAGTTAAACGTAATTTTTTTTTAATACAAAAATTTTCAATAGAGCAACAACGTTGTAAGCCATCAATAATATCCCATTGTTTATTTGCTGTATCGAAATAAAACGCAGGCAAAGGTAGCCCTAATAAAATTGACTCAATAAGTCTGCTTTGTTTCTCTGGTGTCCACAAGTTACCTTCGCGCTGGAAGTCTGTATTCATATTTATTTCGTCATGCTCAATACGGTCAATTAAATAACCCACCGTATAAGGCGGCGTTTCAATCTCTATTTCGTTAGGATTAAACGGATGGGTAATAGATTCCTTTCCAGACGAAGAGTCTTCGTTGTCAATTACTTGTTCTCCATTTATTTTATTTAAATCTTCCATATCAATTTTATATCACTTTCATTTCCCTATCACCACTTATAATTCAACCCAAAGCTCAACAGTTCGTTGAATTGAAAGTATTTTAGTTTCTTGTCCTTTTTCGAGTTCTCATCGTATCGGGTATACAGGTAGAAACTTGTTGAAAAATAGCGGTTTATAGCAAAGTCTAATCGGTTTTCAAATTCCGAGACTACGCTCCCATAGTCGGTGAGGTATTTGAAACGGGAGGTCCATGTGGTGTAACCGTTGAAGTTGTAGCTGAGGTCGGCGTTGACTAGCGAACCCCAACTTGTTTTTGTATCAAGCCCCTTTTTGAGCTTGAAACTTGTTTCGTCAACCTTGTCATCCATCACATACCTGAAGTTCATGGATAAGGGCGCCAGGTTCAACGATAGTTTCACTTTTTTTGTCAGGTTGTTTTTGTAGGTTTTGTTCAGGTTGTAACTCATACCAAGACCGACGTTTACATCAAGCGGAGAGAATAACGCGCTTCTTCGTTTCTTTTCGTTTTCTTTGTAGCTGTTGAAAAGCTGGGTAATGGTTTCCAGCGTTGCCGAATACGACCAGTTATCGTAGGCTTTGTAGCCAAACACGCCATAATAGCGGAAGTTATCGGTATTGACCCGTATGTCGCGGAGCGTATCTCCCGATGTGCTCTGAAAACCGAGGCGCCACTCAATGGTGTTGTTGAATGTAATTTTGTTACGGGTATAATTCAACAGCAACTTTTGGTAGCTCTGCACATAATAACTGCTGGCGCCACCTTTGCTCCAGTTGTCGGATATATGGTTTTGTGCAATTTCGATTTTATGCTCGCCGTTCCGCACCCAATACCTGCGTTTGGGTACATATTTTTGCAGGGTTGGGCTTGTTGGACCTGCCGGGCCATCAATGTTTACAAGCTCCTGCAATATATTTTTCCGGATGTTATCTTTCGCTATGGGGGTTATTCCCGAAAACATCGACTGGCTGTATTTCAGCTTTCTCATGTTGTCTGTCCGTGAATAATAGCTACGCCTCATTTCGGCGATTCTCTTGTTTTTCTCCAGCATGGGCGCGAAGGTGCTATCGGGCGGAACAAGATGGTATGCAGGCCCTTTCTCTGTCGATTTGTCGGGCAGAAAGCTTAAGTTGTCGGGCAATAGCCGCCCGTCGAAAATAACAGGTAAAAATGCCGGATTATAAAACATGGTATCGCGAAAAGTAAAATGAGCATCTAAAGGCGTCCATTGCCTTGGTATAATAATCAAACCGCAATTGTCGCGCTGGAAAAAAGTAGCGGTTGTATCGTTTTGCGAAACGGTCGATTGCAACGAATCGACTACCAAAATCGTTGAGTATGTGGATTCTACGCTGTCGCTTGTCGGCGTGCCGCTCTCGCCGGATTCACCAACCGGGCACTGGGCAAAGAGACCTGGTACCGGGAATATTGTAAAAACAATACAGACTATGAAAGTAAAGCTTCTCCTTGTCAACATATAAAGTATATTTCTCAATAAAACAATTTTAACTGCTGATTAGAAACTGTTTAAATAGTTTCTTAGCATAAATAACCAAGCAAATGTATGAAATATAGCAACTATTTACGATTACTTTAGTAATAAAAAATGTAAAGTTTGGCAATTCGACCGCTTTTAGGGGGAAAATTACCGGTTGATTCCAAGTTCTTTACGGTATTCGTCCCATTGCGATACTAATTCTTTCATGGAGGGCAAAACGATGTTTGCTCCGGCATCCCACAGCGCTTTATCGGCTAAAGGGCCGGTATTGACTGCTATGGTAAACAGACCGGCAGCAACAGCCGATTCCACGCCCATCGGGGCATTTTCTACCACAATGGCCTGATTGGGACGGAGCTCTCCTCCTTTTTTCAGCCCCATTAAATAGGGTTCGGGATGTGGTTTGCCATGCTTTACATCGTAGGCGGTAACCATTAAATCTTCCTGAAAGATGCCGGGAAAATTAGTGTTCAGGTTGTCCAACAATTGTTTTTGCCCCGAGCCTGTTACCAATATACGTTTCAGTCCCGATTCCTTAACGGCATTCAATACCTCTTTCACATACGGAATTGTTTCGCCCTTGTTGTAGGTGTTGAAAAGATGCGATTTTCGTTTATAGATGGTCTTTTTCTCCTCATCCGTAGCGTCCCTGTTCAGGTTGCGCCTGATAATCAGATTGATGGTATTGCTGCCTGTCCGTCCTTCGTGCAGGTAGAACTCTTCGGGCGTGGAGGGCAGATTGTATTCCGACATGGTTTGGTACCAAGCTTGTGCATGGTATTTCATCGAGTCGTACAACACCCCGTCCATATCGAAAAGAACAGCTTGGATGTCGAATTTTTCGTAATTATTTTTTTGCAAGTATTTTTTGAAACAACTTTCCATCAGTAGAATTTTTGCAAAAGTAGTAAAAATTATGCTTGGCGGTTAGTTAAAATATTTTTCAATAATTCTGCTGCCGACATTTCCATTTTTGAAAATGCAAACAGTTTTTTACCTAAATCTTTCAGCGATGCGCCGATATGGTACAAGTCGTTGTCTATCAAAAGAAAACGGTCGTGTATATTCGGCTTTTCTTCAATGAAAATCTTTGGATATTGGGCATTGTGTTTGTTTAAATCCGGTTGTATTTTATTCAAATTGCCTGTAAAGATTGTTGCTTTTACATCCTTTTTGCGTTTTGTGAGTAATGCTAAAACGCTGGCATCAATATAATTATCTATCAAAATGATTTCCTTTTTTCCCATTTCAATCAAATCCGAAACAAATTTGTAGGCATCAAAAATCTGTCCGTTGTAAAACACTCCTTCAACCGGTGGCAAACTTGTCCGAACAAAAAAATCAATCTGTTTTTGGTGTTCCAATAATTTTTGTTCGTGCTGAAATAGTTTATTGTCAATATGCTCAAACCGTTGATTGAGAGCATAACCACGCAAAGTATATTCTTTTAGGATTTTGGTTGCCCATTTACGGAATTGTACACCGGACAATGACTTAACTCGGTAACCTACTGAAATTATTACATCAAGATTATAGTATTTTGTGTTATAATTTTTACCGTCAGAAGCAGTTGTCAAGTAATCCTTGACAACTGAAAGTTTTTCAATTTCACCTTCTTTAAAAGCATTGTTTAGATGCAAACTGATATTTTGTTTCGTGGTTTGAAACAATTCTGCCATTTGCGACTGTGTGAGCCACACCGTTTCGTCTTCCACACGCACCTCCAATCGTACGGAACTATCCGGCTGATAGAGAATGATTTCGTTCTTTTTATTTTCAGAAATTTTCGTTGTCATCGACTTTATTTCATAAACGCCAAAATTACAACAAAATATTCTTTGAACTGGCAAAATTTTCTTGGAAATATATTCCGGTATTTACTACACATTTTAGCTGGCATAACCTTGCAAGTCCCCGCCTGCCCCAATAAACTCTGTGTTTAAAAACATTGCGGATAACCGTATAAATAATTAACTTTGTAGCTTCGTTTTAGATAATTAACTCATAATTAAAATATGACTATTTCCGATTTAAAAAATGAGAACTTTTTTCTTTTGGCTGGCCCTTGTGTGATTGAGGGCGAGGAGATGGCTCTTCGCATTGCCGAGAAGATTATTGGTATAACAGCCAAGCTGAATATCCCCTATGTTTTTAAGGGTTCGTACCGCAAGGCAAACCGTTCGCGAGTCGATTCGTTTACGGGCATAGGCGATGAAAAGGCCTTGAAGATATTGCGAAAAGTAGGCGAAACCTTTCATATTCCCACCGTTACCGATATTCACGAAACTACGGAGGCGGCGCTGGCTGCCGAATATGTTGATGTTTTGCAGATACCGGCTTTTCTTTGTCGTCAGACCGATTTGTTGATTGCCGCCGCTCAAACGGGGAAAATTGTGAATATCAAAAAAGGGCAGTTTCTGGCTCCTCACGGGATGCAGTTTGCCGCACAAAAAGTCATTGATTCGGGCAATAATAATGTGATGATCACCGAGCGTGGCGTATCTTTTGGGTACGGCGATTTGGTGGTCGATTTCAGAGGAATACCCGAAATGCAGGAATTTGGATTTCCGGTGATTTTGGATGCTACTCACTGCCTTCAGAAGCCGAATCAGTCGTCGGGTGTTACCGGCGGGCAGCCGCAATTGATAGAAACCATCTGCAAAGCCGGAATTGCCGTTGGAGTAGATGGCCTGTTCCTCGAAACACATCCGAATCCTTCGGTGGCAAAATCGGATGGCGCCAATATGTTGCCTCTCGACCAGCTGGAGGGCTTGTTAACGCGGCTTATCAGGATAAAAGAGGCGGTAAGATGAATCTCGATTACAACATTATTCTGGCCTCGAATTCACCACGCAGAAAAGAACTCTTAGCGGGTCTGGGCCTGAAATATGAGGTACATGTATTGCCCGATGTTGACGAATCGTATCCCCCTGATATGGATAAGGAAAAGGTGGCGCAGTATATTGCCGAGAAGAAGGCCAAAGGCTACACTCATTTGCTGATAGACGATAAGACGCTGATAATTACGGCAGATACCATTGTTCTATTGGACGGAAAAATCTATGGGAAACCGGTTGATGAAGAAGACGCCAAGCAAATGTTGCGCGAATTGTCGGGCAAAACGCACAAAGTTATATCGGGAGTTTGTTTAACGACAAAGGAAAAACAGAACGCTTTTACCGTAACATCGGAAGTCCGTTTTGCCACCATTGAGGAGAGCGAAATAGACTATTATGTTTCCCACTACAAACCCTTGGATAAAGCCGGTTCGTACGGCATTCAGGAGTGGATTGGCTATGTTGCCGTGGAATACATGTCGGGCTCCTACTTTAATATTATGGGCCTGCCTGTTCAACGGCTGTATCAGGAACTGAAAAAAGCCCCCTAAATTCCCCGTAGGGGGACTCAAAAGCCTCCCCTGCGGGGAGGTTGGAGGGGCTACTTAAATAGAATGAAAGCAGCAATAATTACTATTGGCGACGAAATACTTATCGGGCAGATTGTTGATACCAATTCGGCCTGGATGGCGAAAAAAATGACGCAGACAGGTTTTGAAATTGAGGAAATGGTTTCGATAGGAGATAATGCGCAGCAAATAAAAGATACGATAACCGATGTGTTTCGACGGGCGGATGTTATTTTGATGACGGGAGGCATAGGCCCCACCAAAGACGACATCACCAAGAAAACCTTGTGCGATTACTTCGGAACAGAGCTTGTTTTTGACGAATCGGCGCTCGAAAATATTAAGCAGGCGCTATCGAATTGGGCAAACCTGAACGAACTCACCCGAAATCAGGCTTATGTACCAAAAGATTCGCTTGTCATCCAAAACAGGGTAGGGACAGCTCCCATCACTTGGTTCGAGCGGAATGGGAAAGTCCTGGTGTCGATGCCGGGTGTGCCCTACGAAATGCGCTACGGCATGGAAAAGGAGATTATACCCCGTTTGCAGCAAAAGTACGATGCGGAGGCATACGTCAGCCGCGTATTTATCGTAAGCGGATACAGCGAATCGGCTTTGGCAACGTATCTGAATGATTTTGAGGATAATCTGCCCGAAGGTTTTGGCTTGGCCTACCTGCCGTCGCCCAAACTGATGAAGCTCCGCTTGTTTGTGAAAGGCGAAAGCCGGAGGCCGGAACTTGAGTCCCAGGTCGAAAAACTGGAAGGCTTGTTGGGCAACGATATTTTAGCCGAAGACGATATTTCCATCGAAAAAATTCTGGGAGAACGCCTCCTCGAGAAAGGGCTGACCATAGGCCTTGCCGAAAGTTGCACCGGCGGAAATATCGCCCATCTAATCACCTCCATACCGGGGGCCTCCGCCTATTTTAAGGGTGGGGTTGTTTCCTATTCCAACGAAGTTAAAATGGGGGTTCTGAACGTTTCGGCGGTTAATATCGAAAAACAGGGCGCTGTTAGCGAACAGGTGGCGCTGGAAATGGCGAAGGGTGTTCAAAAACTGCTCAATGTCGATTGCGCCATTGCCGTGTCGGGCATTGCCGGTCCCGGTGGCGGAACGGAAGAAAAGCCCGTAGGAACGGTATGGATTGCCACGGCAGTAAAAAATAAACTGCTGGCAAAGAAGTACCAGCTGGGCAAATACAGGGAGGCGAATATTGCCGGAGCGTCAAACATCGGCATGTTGCAGCTTTTGGATATGCTTTTTTAGGTTCAAAGTTCAAAGTTTAAAATTCAAGTTAGAGACGCCAAATTTAGGTGTTTGTACACAAAAAATAGGGTCGTGGCGTGCCACGACCACATACACCACTACCGGGCAACCGCAAGGGCTTGCCCCCACATTAACCCGAAACCTTGAACTTTGAACCCTGAAATCTGAAATTTTTGAACATTGAACACAAAAAAAATCGGCGAAAACGTGCTAAATAAAAAAATATATGATATATTTGTAGCTGCTATTAAACAATAACAAAATTAAACTAAGACATGTATGAAAACATTTATTAAAATTTTCGGATTACTTCTCGTAATGGGAGGGGTATTTACATTCACATCTTGCGGCGACGATGAAGAGAGTGGCGAAAGAGAAGTAATAACCCCCAAAAGTTATGTTTATAAGATTCCTATTGCAAAGGATACAATTAGAGCAGGTCAACTTGCTTCGGAGACGGTATATTTGGATTTGGTATCTCTTGTTGGTGAAGAAATTGCTAATAATCTTGTCCCCGGCAAATCGGTGTATCCTGAAAATACGCTTAACGCATCAAACAAAAATTTTATTAGAGTGGCCAATTTGGTGCATTCAACTTCTAAAAAAATTTTACTTGAAGATTTCACTATTACAGTAGGAAACCAGTCTCCCCTTAATTTAGGTACTTTTGTTAAGGACACAGCTAATTTAAGACCTTATCCAAGCAGTTATGTTTTTGCCGAAAAGGTTAATCCTTTGGATACTATTCCGACTACTTACGGTACCGGTAATGTAACATTCGCTAAAGCTTTGAAACCGGTATTCGACGGTCAACTTGCGGCTGCGGATGGAAAAGTGAAAGTTACAATAAGCTTTAAGCCGACAGTAGATATTGTTGCAGCGGATAAGATAGAAATTAGCATCTCAATATCAGGAACTTATACTTATATGTTGAAAAAATATCCGGGTAGCTTCATGTAAAAAGTAGCATATCCAAGCATATAGAAAGGGCTGTATCAGTAAGACAGCCCTTGTTTGTTTCTATTATTATAACTATTTTCCGAATATTATAGCCTCGCCAGCAAAACCCTGTGTTCAGGCATAATCTAAACAGAAAGAATTTTATTCGCCTCCTACGCTCCGCACAATGACGGTAGATTAGATTTTAAGTCATGTTTCTCCTTGTTCCTAACGGAACAAGGAGAAACATGACTGCGGATTGACGGTCAAATTTTCCTGCCAAGCCCCGCAGGTGGCGACACTTATTTTTACGACGATTGTCCGTAGGACATCCATATCAATAGAAAATTAGCATCAGAATTTGCCATTTTTCCCCGCAGGGGATACACGAATGAACAGGTGGATGTACTACGGACAATTTATGAGGGGGATTTAGCCTGTTTTCTATTGATATGTATATGATTTCGAGGGCTAAACACAGGGTTTTGCTGGTGAGCCGAAGAAATACGGTTATCTGTTTTGTTTGAAACTATTTATACTTTTGTATCCGGTTAAACTTTTTAGAACAAACAGTATGATTATTATTCTTTCGCCATCCAA
Source organism: Viscerimonas tarda (assembly GCF_054601255.1). NCBI lineage: Bacteria > Pseudomonadati > Bacteroidota > Bacteroidia > Bacteroidales > Dysgonomonadaceae > Viscerimonas > Viscerimonas tarda. The sequence goes on from NZ_BAAHWV010000003.1 coordinate 84,415, forward strand.
ATCCATTGATTTCAAGACAAATGAAATTCGCAAGGATGCCACGCTTCCACAATTTCAGCAGGAAGCGTGTTATCTGATGTCTTTGCTGTCAGGATTCAGGGCAGATGAAATTGCAGAAAGAGAAAAGACCAGTCTCAAAATAGCCCTTGATACTTACTGGTTTATTCAAACCTTTCCGTCCACCCCTGAGAAGGAAGCTGTTTTTGCCTATAGCGGAAATGCTTACAGCAAATTAAACGGGAAAGAACTGGATGAAATATCGCTACTTTTCCTGCAAAAACACCTTCGGATTTTGTCTGCTTTGTATGGCATTTTGCGACCTTTGGATAAAATAAAACCCTACCGTTTGGATATGAACAGCAAACTCATATCGGATTTATACGGCTATTGGAAAAATAAAGTGACCGCTACGGTAGCCGGTTTATTGAAAGACAATGACGGTTTGCTGGTCAATTTAGCGTCTGTTGAATATTTCAAAATGCTGGATTTGAAAGCGCTACCCAAGCAAACGCGCATCATTACTCCGGTATTCCAACAGGAGAAAAACGGGAAATTGGTATCAAACAGTTTATTTGCCAAACAAGCGCGAGGATTGATGTTACGGTTTATTGCGGAGAATCAAATCACGGAGCCAACCTATTTGCAGGCGTTTGACAGCGGGGGCTATTTTTATAATCCCCGGTTATCGAACGAAAATGACTGGTATTTTACGAGATAGGGAAAGTATGTATTATTTTAATGTTAAACTGTCTTCTTAATCTTTTCTATTGTACTCTTCCATAAACACAGGTATAACTATCCTTGATGCGTATATAGAAGACAATATCCTGAGGCAGACTATATTCAACTAATTTTACAATTAATTTATTTCCTTCTTTCTCAACTTCAAATACATTGAATAAATTATTAAACGCACGCTCAAATTCAAAATCTGAAGTTGGCAATTCTATTGTGATTTCGAACTGATTGGCATTCAGATGGTCCAGTATTCCGATATTGGTATTTAATGAAGGCAAACCGTTTTTAGGGACATCCATAAGAACGAATTTTACATTTGCACCTGTAACCGTATTCTCTTGTTTCATTTGTGAAACAACATATACATTATAATAGTTTGCTGCAATATTAAGTGCGAGTTTACCTGAAGGAAATTCTCGTATTGTTTCTTTATCGAAAATCTGATAGGCATTTCCCGGCTCTACGGCTGCCGTATTGGTTCCGCCTGTAAGTAGAATATCTGATATGCTTCCCAATCCGTTCTTTTTTCCAAGACTTGACAGCAAACAGGACAGAGTGTAAAAATTATTAGCCTTATTAATATACAAATCAGAATTTCCAAGTTCCGTCATGCCGTTGTCTTCATTCATCATATTGAGCGAGACAGTTCCAATGGGATCGTCGGGAGTATTGTCATCATCGTTGGAACAGGAAACAAAAGATGTTGCGAAAATTAAAAACGTAATAGACAGAAATAAATTAGGTTTCATATTATATATATTTTATGGTGCAAAGATAGTGATTATATATGACGTAACGATGGAATTGTAAATGTTGGATATTAGCATATTAATTACTTTCAATTATTCCCTACCACCCAAAAGCCTCCTCACACAACCAGTTCCCCTGCGTCTTCAGCACTTGCTCTATTACATCGCGGGCAACGCCTTCGCCGCCTTTTTTGTGGGAGATGTATCTGGCTGCTTGTTTTATTTCGGGGGCTGCATCGGCGGGCGCTACGGGCAGGCCGACCAGCTTCATTACCGGATAATCGGGCAGGTCGTCGCCTGCGTAAATAATTTCTTCGGGCTTGTAGCCTGTTTTGCTGATAAAATCTTTGAAATCGTGGATTTTTTCTGCCGATTTCATATATACGTGCTTGATACCCAGGCGGGTGAAACGTTTTCTTACGGCTTCGGTGTCGCCTCCTGTGATGATGGCCATTCCGTAGCCTTTTTTGCAGGCCAGATTCATGGCGAAACCGTCTTTAATATTCACCATGCGCATGGGGTCGCCCTCGACGGATAGCGGAATGGAATCGGGCGATAGTACGCCGTCCACGTCGAAGATGAAACATTTTATTTGGCTAAGGTCATAGTTTATCGAGCTCATTTTGTTTATTGTTTGTATGGTGAATATCTTCGGAGATTAATTGGTACAGCGCCTTCACCCGGGAATCGGTGAGCAGGGACAAGTGCTTATCCATCACGGTTTTGTCGAAGCGGATTGCCGGGCCTGTCTGTGCTTTTTCGGGCGCCATTTCGTGTACTTTTGCCGCTGTTTCGTCAATCAGGGGCAAGACCACCTCAAACGGAATGCCTTCCTTTTCGAGCAACTGTTGCGAGATGGCGTACAGGTGGTTGACAAAGTTGCAGGCAAACACCCCCGTCAGGTGTACCTGTCGCCGCTTTTCGGACGATAATTCAATCTGCTTACCGGATAGTTTTGAGAATGTGGATTTTAGCTTATCCAGATTTTCCGGTGTATTGGCTTCGATAAAAAACGGAATAGCCCCGAAATCGACAGTCCTGCTTTTGCTGAACGTTTGGAAAGGATACACTACGCCATAATTCGGTACGTGTCCTTCAAAAACATGCATGGGAACGCTTCCGGCAGTATGTACCCAAAGCCCGTTGTTTGCAGGGATTTGCTTTAATAAAGCGGGCAGGGCATCGTCTTTTACCGAAAAGATGTATAAATCGGCATCGGGTACAATTTCCTCCACTTTGTTGGTGGCAGGGCATCCGGATTTTTCGGCCAAGATTGTAGCCGATTCTACTGTCCGGCTGTATATCTGCACTATTGGGACAGCCTGTTTCTTTAGCTCCAAAGCCAGATTGGTAGCCAGATTTCCTGCGCCGATAAAAACCAGTTTCATGCTCAAAACTTGGCCGTTAGTATCAGTATCACTCCGGCAACAATCAGCAATATGGGCGCTAACAGGTAGGAGTAGAGATGCCCCCAGCCAAAGATGTCGTTCAGAATAATGAGAACGCCGATAATGGTTGACACGATTCCTATCACTTTTTCGGCGCTGGCCAACAAAAAGATGACCCCGGCGATAAGAAAGAACGGGCCTATACCCAACAGGCCTGAGCAGTAGGGTATTTTTCCCAATATTCCTGTTCTGCCCAGCAAGAATATCAATCCGAATAACATGATTGTCAGTCCGTAAGCCAAATAATTATTTGAATTTTTTGCCATAATTTAAGTTCAAAGTTCAAAGTTCAAAGTTCCGTAGGGGCAGGGTTCGCCTGCCCTTTGATTCCGATCCTCTACCCAACTTTTTATTTTTCGTTATTCATCAGTTTGTTTATCTCAGCTTCGTAATCGATGGAGTTATGAATACCTTCCGTACTGCTTTTCCTTAACAGGATATTGAGGGTTTGCATAATCAGCTTAATGTCCAGCGTCAACGAATGGCTGTTGATATAGAGTAAATCGTATTTTAGCTTGTTTTCGGCGGCGGTATTGTATTTCCCCTGAACCTGTGCAAGGCCTGTAAGTCCGGCTTTTACCTTGTGGCGCAAATCGTATTCGGGGATTTCTTTTTTGAACTGATCGACAAAGAAAGGACGTTCGGGACGAGGCCCTACAATGCTCATATCTCCTTTTAAGATGTTGAATATCTGTGGAATTTCGTCCAAACGTGTGGCCCTGAGAATGTGTCCGAACTTGGTAATCCGGTTATCGGATTGCTGGGAAATAACAGGGCCCGACAGCGCCTCGGCATTTTCTATCATCGTTCGGAATTTGCATATCCTGAATGTTTCTCCGCCACGGGTTATCCTTTCCTGCGTATAAAACACCGGACCTCCGCCAATTTTCAGGCTGATAGCTATGATGATTATAGGAATCAGAAAAATTATCAAGGCGACAAGGCATAACAAAACATCCAGGGAACGTTTTATAAATAAGCCATCCCGGGTAATGCCCGGATTTTTAATATTTAGGATGGGTATATCGTCGATTTGTGAAATATTGGCATTAAATAGTAATATCTCAGGGTTCTTGGGGACATAAAAAATCCGCTTGTACATTTTTATGCAATGTTCAATTATTTCTTGTTTTTTACTTTCTTCAACGTCCTCCGAAATAAAAACGACATCTATTTTTTCGATGTGTTGAAGAAGTAAAGGGTCTTCGGGTGTGCAAATATTATTAATGTTCGACCAGATACCTCCCGAGCGGAGCAATTTATAAGCCAATTCCTTTGTTTTGCTGTAGCCAACAATAAGTATATCTTTTCGGGCATTTTCTCTCAGGAAGCTTCTGTTGACAAACAAATGCCAGAACGACAAGAGTAAAAACTGAATAAAGGAGCTGAAAATAAGGATACTGCGCGGATAAGCAAATTCACGCTTCATAAAACTGATTGCCATGGTTATAAAAAGCAAACAGATGATGGACAACAATATGGGATAGGCGACCCCCAGAAATTTAAAATCTTTAGGCTTGTCCAATTCAAAAATCTGGCTCAGAATTAAGTAGCAGATGCCAATATAGGGCGAAATGGAAATAAATGCGTAGAAATTGTTTTCGTAAGCTTCGAGGTTGCCTTCCAACAAAAAATAGGCGAAATAGATTGACGAATAGATGATTATTAAATCAACGATAATAATGATTATATTAAATCCTTTCCGTGTAAATAAATTATTCATAGAAATACAACGATTAATTTGCACAAAGTTAATCTTTCTTGGTGAAAAATAATATACCCGGAGATAGGAAACGAAACTAATTTTGAGTAAAAAGTCTGATTATTTATCATTATCTTTGTATTTTGATTTTTTGAATGAAGATATTTCAAATAATAACAGTTTCGGAATATGGAGGCGCTCAGTCTGTTGTAACCAATTTATTGGACAAAATAGCTGAGGAGCACGATGTTTTTATTTTATATGGAGGAAATGGCGAAGCATGGCAAGTCGTAGATAAAAAAGTAAATAAAATAAAAATATCGAAACACCAAAAGGGCTTTTCTTTTGGCGATTTCGTGCTGCTTCTCCGGTTATTTTACTACCGGGTTAAGTACAAGCCGGATATTGTTCACCTGCATTCTTCCAAGATGGGGGCCTTGGGACGCATAGCGTTTAATCCCAAGAAAATAGTTTATACAGTGCATGGTTTCGATTCGATGCGAAAAGCATTCAAGAAATTTCTTTTTGTAGAAAAGATACTGAAAAACCGAACCGCCCGGATTGTTGGCGTCAGCCAATACGATGTTGACGGGCTGAAAGAAGAAGGCATATCGAAAAATGTGGAGCTGGTTTACAATGGATTAATAGATTATACGCAGGACCCGGGTATGGAGGAATTGTCCGGATTGCTGGATAAATTCGCTGAAATAAAATCCAGCTATCCGAGGATAATCATGTGCATTTCCCGTATTTCAAAGCAAAAAAAGTTCGATTTTTTTATCGGATTGGCGAAACAGATGCCCCGGTATGCATTTGTTTGGATCGGAAATAAAACCGAAATGGCAGGATTGCCCTCCAACGTGTTTTGCTTAGGCGAAGTTTATGCGGCGCATATGTACCTGAAACAGGCCGATTTGTTTATATTGCCCTCTAATTACGAAGGGCTTCCCATATCTATTTTGGAAGCCTTATCGTACAGCCTGCCGGTTGTAGCTTCTGATGTGGGAGGAGTTAGCGAAATACTGAATGGAAAGAATGGTTTTGCCGTTGAAAACGAAATAGAAGCTTTCATAAACAAAATAGAATATTGTTTAGACGAAGATGTTCGGGAACAAATGAAGTTAGCCGCCAGAGCGTCTTATCTGGAGCGATTTACGGTAGATAAAATGCTGAATGGCTATATGAAAATATATAAACAACTGTATGAAGGACAACGAAAGTAAGCCGCGTGTTTCGGTGCTGATGCCCTGCTATAATGCCGGTAAGTACCTCGCAGAGGCCATGTATTCGGTTCTGAACCAGACATATACCGATTTTGAAGTTGTGGCCATTGATGATTGTTCAACCGATAAAACGCCTGAAATTTTACACCGGTTTGCCGACTTGGACAGGCGCGTTAAGGTTTATAGAAACGAGACGAACTTAAAGCTCATAAAGACATTAAACAGAGGAGTTGGCCTTTGTCTGGGAGAGTATATCGCCCGGATGGACTCCGATGATATAGCTTTGCCCGAAAGGTTGAAAGAAGAAGTGCGTTTTTTGGACGAACACCCCGATTATGGTATTGTAAGTACGCAATTTTCTACATTCTACAACAACTCCGGTAAATTATATCCCTATAAAAATCCGACAGAGTTCGGCGAACTTCAGTCGTATTTATTGTTCAAATCGGGCATCTGTCATCCGGCGTCCATGATTCGGAAAACCGTTTTCACCGATTTGGGATTAAAATTTGAAGAACAATATCTCCACGTAGAAGATTACGCTTTTTGGTCGAAAGCTTTGTATAAAACCAAGCTGGGAAATGTGGGAGGAGCGCCGCTACTTTTGTACAGGGTGCATCAATCGCAGGTCTCGAGCATGTACGAAGAACTTCAGACCCGAAACAAGCGGGAGGTTTTTAAAATTCATTGCCAGCAATTGGGCTTGGACGACTCGGAAGACGGCCTTGATGTGTATGCCTCTGTTGCAGAAGCCGATCCGATTTATTCATCTTTCGATTTTTTGGATAAATGCGAACAGTTTATGTTGTTGTTAACAACCAAAAATGATACAAAACCGTTTTGCTCTTCGGTTTTTTTAAATAATATGCTAGCTTTGCATTGGATACGCCTGTGTGCAAACTCGCGAATAGGCCTTAAAGCATTGAGGAGATGTAAAATATCTCCATTGTACAATAAAAAATATTATACTAATAGGGATAAATTGATTTTATTTTTCAAATGTTTATTTAAAATAAAATATAAGAAGTCCTGGATTTATCATGTCGTATTCAGATGATTAAGAAAATACTTTCGGTTATATTGCTTCTGGTGTTGGTGTTTTATTACATTTATCCAACGGCAATGCCATTATTCGACTATTCCTTTCTGTTCACACTGGGGATATCAGGATTGGTTCTTTACGCATTTCACAAGTTTCCATATCCCGAACTTATTTCGATAGGGCTGGTATATTTAGTGATGTTTGTTTGGGCTTATTTCTGTATGTTTCTGGGCTCGTCAGGCGATACATTTATTTTGGAATATACTAAAAGTGAATTGGGTTGGATTTTTTCGGCTTATCTTCTCATATCCCTGTTCTTCGTCGTTCATCCTAAAGGAAAAGTTCATTATGTTATGTATTATATGATTGCCGCAATAGTATTGCAATGCATTATATCTGTAGCCATGTATATGAATCCGGACGTTAATGATTTTTTTGTGTCTCTTCAAAAAAATGACGACTTGGTCGATTTCAAACGGAGAATTACGGAAGGTGATCGCCTGCTTGGATACGGTGTTGCCTTTTTCGGCGCCGGAATTGCTTGTGGAGTGGGACTAATATTATTGGTGTATGTATTGATGACAAGAAAATTGACTTTATTACAAAACCTTTTTGTCTCGGTATTGTATTGTGGAGTCTTCTATGTCGGAATGCTTGCTGCGCGTACAACAATGGTTGGATTGGCGGCCAGTTTAGTTCTGATGGTTGTACTTTTGTTTATGCGAGGATATAAAAAACAATTCTTTATACACCTGTTTCTTAGTCTGTTTCTGTTCGCTGTCGGTTACACATTGTGTGCTTTTTATTTCCCTGATATTATAGATTGGGCATTTGAAATGTTTATCCAATACGAAAATCATGGTGAATTCAGGACTATGTCTTCCGAAGGATTAGCTGAAATGTTTATGCTTCCCGAGAATGCATTCGACTGGGTGTTTGGTAGAGGTTATGGCAATTATCTGTTTTCCGACGTTGGATATACGCGGTTGTGGATGTGGTTTGGATTGCCGGGCGCTATTTTATTTTTTTATTTCCAATATATGATAATGAAACAAGCATTTACCCAGAATATAGAGCTGGATCTTATGCTCATTACTATGTTTGTTTTCAATCTGGTGCTTAACTATAAAGGTCTTTCCGACTTGAATCACTTCTTTTTATTGCTTGCTTTTTATTTCCTGCATTATAAATATTATATCTATACACCTTATTTGTACAGACTTGGAAAATTTAATCAGACTAAACTTCGTTATGCCGTTCAAGCCCCGTCGTCCGGCCGGAGGTTTTAGAGTAATGTATGAATATGCGAACAGGCTGTCTTTGCTGGGATATGCTGTTCACCTTACTTATCCGCTGAAAACCCGGTTTATGGAGTACCGGCTGCCCTGTTGGATGAGGTTGCTGTTGTCGTATGTCGAAGGTTTCGGAACTAATAAGTGGTTTAAGTTTAATCCCGGAATAACCATGTCGTATGTTCCTTCTATCGAAGATAAATATGTGCAGGATGCCGATGTTGTGTTTGTAACGTGGTGGGCTACGGCATTGGAGGTAGGAAATTTGTCGGATAAAAAAGGACGAAAGATTAATTTAATACAAGGATTTGAAAATTGGACAGGCCACGAAGAGCTGTTGTATTCTTCGTACAACATGCCGGATACGGTGAACGTGGTGGTTGCCTCCTACCTGAAAGACATCATTTCCAACTATACGCACAACAGAATAGCCGTTATATCGAATGCCATCGACAATCAAAAATTTTATGTGTCGGCAGCTATCGAAGCCCGAAAAAAGACAACTATATGCATGTTGTATTCGATACAGGAAATTAAAGGCTCGAAGTATGGCATCGAAGCATTGAAAACAGTGAAACATAAATATCCCGAACTGAAAGTCAGGTTGTTTGGCGTTTGTCCCAAACCTAAAGCTTTGCCCGAGTGGATGACATACCACCGCGAACCATCGGATTTATGTGAGTTTTACAATAGCAATGCTATTTTCATATCCAATAGCCTGACAGAAGGTTTTGGTCTGGTTTCGGTAGAGGCGATGTTTTGTGGCTGTGCGTTGGTTTGCACGGATATTTCGGGGCATAAGGAGTATGCAATAGACCGCGAAACGGCTTTACTTGTGGAACCCCAAAATGCGGAAGATATGGCAGAAAAGATTTCGACCTTGATTGAAAATGATTCGATGCGCATAGCTTTAGCCCGAAAAGGGAACGAATATGTGCAGAAATATTCATGGAACCTGGCCGTGGAGAAAATGGATGCACTCTTGAAAGAAATACTGGCCGACCAACCATGTCTGAAAATTAATTAAAGAAAGGGGGATTACCGGAATGAAAATTTTATTAATAGGCGAATACAGCGATCTTCATTGGACTTTGGCGCAGGGAATAAGGGCTTTAGGGCATGATGTAACTGTCGCATCCGATGGCGATGGCTTCAAAAACTATAAAAGAGATATTGATTTAGCCCGAAACAGTTCGAGCATAAAGGATACGCTAAAGACTTTAATGGCCATCCTTCGGAACCTGAAAAACTTTAGGGGATACGATGTTGTGCAGGTAATCAATCCCTGCTTTACGCAGTTAAACATAAGCGTCAATAAATACCTGTACCGGTATTTGAGACGAAATAACAAGAAAGTGTTTTTGGGCGCTTTCGGAATTGATTCGTTTTGGCTAAGGACTTGCCTGGAGAATAAAACATTCCGATATACAGAGTTTTTCATTGATGGCAAAGAAAATAAATTGGCTGATAATGAGACAATAAAAAACACCTGGCTGAACAACAGCTACGAGGCCTTAAACCGGGAAATTGCAGATACATGCGATGGAATTATTGCCTGTTTGTGCGAATATTACATGTCCTACAAACAACATTACGAGCAAAAGCTGGCCTATATTCCGCTACCGGTAAATGTGGATGAAATAAAAATGAAGGCTGTTCAGGCCACCGGAAAAATAAATTTTTTCATCGGTATAAACAAGGCCAGAAGCGAATTTAAGGGTTCCGACAGGCTGTATAACGGATTGCTTAAGTTGCAGGAAAAATACCCCAACGAGGTAAACCTCACGGTGGTGGAATCGTTGCCCTACAACGAATATACCCAGAAATTGCAGGATTCGGATGTTGTTCTCGACCAGTTGTATTCTTACACGCCGGCCATGAATGGTTTAATTGCCCTGGCCATGGGGAAAGTACTTGTGAGTGGCGCGGAGCCGGAAATGTATCAGTTGCTGAACGAAACAGAAAATAAGCCTGTTATCAATGTTTTCCCTTCGGATGAGGATATATTTAATCAGTTGGAATACATTGTTTTGAACAGAAATAAACTGCCTCAACTATCCTTGGATGGACGCTTGTTTGTTGAAAAGCGCCACGAATACATAAAGGTGGCCGGAGAATACCTTGATTTTTGGAAGAGTAGGGGAGCTAAATAAATTTGGATATGGATGAATGCATCATACTAGCCGGAGGGTTTGGCACAAGGCTGCAATCGGTAGTAAAGGACCTGCCGAAGTGCATGGCCGAAGTTGCCGGAAAACCTTTCCTGTATTACCTGTTCGGGTACTTGGAACAACAGAAAGTGGCTCACGTAATCTTGTCCCTGGGCTACAAGTCGGAGGTGGTAATCAATTGGTTGAACAAGCATACGTTTTTGTTCAAGTTGTCGTATGTTGTGGAGAAAGAACCTCTGGGAACAGGTGGCGCCATTAAACTGGCGATGTCGAAAGCCGAAAGCAACCGAGCGTTTGTTATCAATGGAGATACTTTTTTTGATGTTGATTTGCAGTCGATGAAGGGCTTGCATCAGGAAAAGAATGCCGGTATTTCTATCGCTCTCAAACCCATGCAGGATTTCGACCGCTATGGTTCGGTAGAATTGGATGACGAAAACCGCATTATTACTTTTAACGAGAAAAAATACCGTCAAGCAGGTCTTATCAATGGCGGCGTTTATCTGATAAATAAAGCGGTGTTTGCTAATGCCGGTCTGCCTGACAAGTTCTCTTTCGAGAAGGATATGCTGGAAAATAAATCATTCAATGCGGGCATTTTTGGCTATGTGCAGAGTGGCTATTTTATTGATATAGGCATTCCTTCCGACTTTGAAAAGGCAAATGTTGATTTCACACAATCCGCTAAATGACAGACAGAAAACTACTGCAAACATTATTTCTCGACAGGGATGGCGTAATCAATGTGGAACGGCCGGGCGATTATGTGAAGAACATCTCCGAACTTGTTTTTGTTGATGGGGCCTTGGATGCCATTGCCATACTGTCGTCCATATTTCATCGTATCTTCATCGTTACCAACCAGCGAGGGGTGGGGCGCGGCATCATGTCGGCAGATGCGCTCGACAAGCTGCACCATTATATGACGGGCGAGATTACGAAACATGGAGGAAGCATTTCGGGCATCTATGTATGTACGGATACCAATGCCGATTCTGTAAACCGAAAGCCGAACACGGGGATGGCCTTCCGTGCACAGACCGATTTTCCGGATGTGGATTTTGCCCGTTCGGTACTGGTTGGCAACAGTAAATCCGATATTCAGTTTGGTGAAAAACTGGGCATGTTTACGGTGCTGGTTGGCAATAAGTACCCCGAACAAGATGAAATATATAATAATATTTCGGCATATTATTCAAATCTATACCAGTTTGCATTATCTTTGTAAGGCTAACATTTTATTATAAAATGAGATGAATATTATTCAAAAGAGACTGCTTGAATCTATCGAAGTAAAAAAGCAAATTGCCGGTGATGCTCAGTTGATAACACAAATAGAACAAATCTCGGATAAAATAATCGACTGCTTCAGAGCGGGAAAATCTGTTTACTTTTGTGGAAATGGCGGTAGCGCTGCCGATGCGCAACATTTGGCAGCCGAATTATCGGGGCGGTTTTATTACGACAGGCAACCCTTGTCGTCCGATGCCCTGCATTGCAATACCTCGTTCCTCACGGCTGTGGCAAACGACTATTCTTTTGATGAAGTATATGCCCGGTTGATAAAGGGGATTGGCCATGAAGGCGATATTTTGCTTGGCCTGTCAACATCAGGTAATTCAAAAAATATTCTCCGCGCTTTTGACGAAGGCCGCAAGATGGGTATTTTTACCATCGGCCTGACCGGCGAATCGGGCGGAAAAATGCGCGAGGCAGCCGATACTTGTCTGTGTGTGCCTTCGGCGGATACGCCACGTATTCAGGAGGCGCATATAACCATTGGGCACATTCTGTGCGAAATAATCGAAAGTACTTTATTCCCTAAATAAGAAGCCGGTATGATAATAAGAAGTAAAGCGCCCTTCAGATTGGGATTAGCAGGTGGTGGAACGGATGTTTCGCCCTATTCCGATTTGTACGGCGGCTGTGTATTGAATGCAACAATCAGCTTGTATGCTTATGCCAATATTGAACCAACCGATACGGGGAAAATTATTTTCAGAATTCCCGCAAAGGGCGAGGAATATATTTTCGATGCCGTTGAAGAGTTGCCGGTAACAGGCGATAAGGCCGACCTGATGAAAGGCATTTACAACCGGATTATAAAGGATTATGTGCAGAAGCCTTTGTCATTTACCCTTACCTGTAACCTCGATGTTCCGTTTGGTTCGGGGCTGGGAACCTCGTCAACGCTGGCAATCGCTATTCTGGGCGCTTACTCCGAATGGTTGGGGCTGCCCTTGGGCGATTACGACCTGGCTTATCTGGCATACTGCATCGAACGTATCGACCTTCGGCAGGCAGGGGGGAAGCAAGACCAATATGCGGCGGCATTCGGCGGATTTAATTTTATGGAATTTTATTCCGCCGACAGGGTTATTGTTAATCCCCTACGAATCAGGAGCGAAATCATAAACGAACTATCGAACAATTTGTTGCTGTACTACACCAATTCGAGCCGGAATTCGGGCGATATAATTGAAAAACAGCAAAAAAATGTGGCGGAACAGAAGTCGAAATCGCTCGAATCCATGCATTTGATAAAACAACAAGCCTACGAACTGAAGGAGGCCATCCTGAAAAACAAGCTGGATGATATAGGCAGTATTCTTCATGCCGGATGGAGCCACAAGCGCAACATGGCCGATGGTATTTCTACTCCGCTATTCGAAGATTTATACAATACGGCTATGAATGCCGGTTCTACCGGAGGTAAAATATCGGGAGCAGGCGGTGGCGGCTATGTATTCTTTTATTGTCCGAACAACACACGCTTTGCCGTAGCTCAAGCCCTGGAACATCTGGGCGGAAAGGTACAACCTTATAGTTTTACGAAAAAAGGACTTGAAACCTGGAAGACAAAATGAGTGATCGCAGAATGAGAAAAATGGCAATTCTTATCCGTGTATATGACAGGATAGAAGATTTGAAATATAATTTGCAGATAATTATAGATACTTGGCGTTACTACGATTATTATATTATTGTGGTTAGCAATGGCCACAACGACGGTTTTGCTATCCCTGAAGAATCGAAGCAATATATTGATAAACTGGTTGTTCTGGAAACCAATGCCGGCCACCGGAAAGGCAATTCGCAACTGTTGCTGGAAGGAATAAAGCACATCCCCAAGGATTGCGAATATACCATCATCCTCGAAGCGGATACATGGAAGTACAAAGACCGCTTGAACAAGGAGTATATTGACGAAATGGACGACAACCCAAATGTTGTTTGGGCAAGCGCCGACTGGTACGACAAACAATATGGCCTGGCAACCGATTTTGCCATCATAAAAACAGCATACATCAGCAACAATCCGCAGTTGTTCGACTTCGACCTGTACCCGGAGTGTTATATCGCCAATTACCTGAGGGATACAGGCGCCGAATATATGTGGATTACCGAAAACATGCCGGTGCATATTCCCAGTTATGTGTTTAAGTATCCATACGTGAACAACAGCAAGGAAAAACGCTTCTATGTTTTTCCGAAAGCGCGGATGGTAACTCATCATATCGAATTTTTGAGAGGTGGAATAGCCCGGAAGAAACACTACTTCAATGTGATGTGCAAATTGGATTACTTTACAGAGGAACCGGTTCGTTTTAGAAAATGGGAAGTTTTCAAAATGAAGTTCTGGATAAAATTAAGCCGGTTGTTTTTCAGAAAAAGCTGGATAAGTAAAAAGAAATACATGGAAATAGAGAAATAATTATGTTTGTTGTAAATGGACGTTTTCTGACACAAAAGGCAACAGGTGTACACCGGTATGCTTTTGAAATATGCAACAAATTGCACGAAATGGGAGTCGATTTTCATGTGGCTGTTCCCCGCGAAATAAATCCCGATTATAAGTTCAGTTTTAAAACGGTTGCATCCGGTTCGCTAAAAACACATCTTTGGGAGCAAATATCGCTGCCCAACTACCTGAGGCGCATCGGTAGCCCCTTGCTGATAAGTTTTTCGGGATGCGGCCCCTTGAATTATAGCAATCAGATAATTACGATTCACGATGTGTCGCACGAGCGTTATCCCGAATGGTTCTCGAAAAACTACTGCCGTTTTTACGGATTTATGTTTCCCCGCATCGGCAAAAAGGCGCAGGCCATACTCACCGTAAGCGAATTTTCGAAGCGTGAAATTGTTGATACACTGGGTGTTGACCCTGACAAAATACATGTTGTTCACAGCAATGTGCCTTTCCATACCAAGCCTGGCGATGAAGAAGTATTGAATTTCGGAAGGGACACTGATGCCGGGAAATACATACTCACCGTTTCGTCCATGGATCCGCGGAAGAATTTTGTCCGCTTGGTAGAAGCTTTCAGCAAAATGGAGGATAAGTCTATCAAGCTGTATATCATAGGTATGCAATTCAAGGCCTTCAATACGCCCGACCTCCGCAAACTGATAGGCGAAAACGTGTCGCTCCCCGGATATATTGACGATGAGGCTCTCCAGAAAATGTACCGGAATGCCCTGTTCTCGGTATATCCAACACTGTATGAGGGATTTGGGCTTCCACCCTTGGAGTCGATGACGTATGGTTGTCCGGTGATTGCAGCCGATATTCCGGCGCTGAAAGAAATCAGCGGCGATGCGGTGCTTTATGCCGACCCTTACAGCATTGAGGACATGACCTCCAAAATGAATCTGCTGGCCAAAGACGAAGAATTGAGGCGCGAATTGGTGGTCAAAGGCTTGAAACAGATAAAAAACTATTCGTGGGATATGTCGGCGAAAAAGGTTTTTGAGCTAGCCCAAAAATTCATGTAAGCGTTGAAGATATGATAGCGAAACCAAAAATTACGGTTGTAACGGTGGTGTATAATGCGGTAAATGATATAGAAAAAACCATTAAAAGCGTTATTACCCAGTCGTATCCCTCTGTCGAATACCTTGTTATCGACGGCGGCTCGACTGATGGCAGCCTTGATATAATAAAAAATTACGCCTCACAAATCACAAACGGCGAATTCCCCAACATCGCATTTCGTTGGATAAGCGAACCGGATAAGGGTATTTATGATGCGATGAATAAGGGGATTGAAAGGTCTTCGGGCGACTGGATAAACTTCATGAATGCCGGCGATTATTTTTATTCAGCCGATGCCATACAGCAAATGTTCTCGTTACCCGAGGAAGAATATGCGGATTTTGCCGTGCTATATGGCGATACGGAGTTCCGCCTGAAAACATTTTCGTATGTAATTGAAGCAATGGAAAGCCAATTAGACCGATTTATGCCGTTTTCGCATCAGGCAGCTTTCACCCGGATACAGTATGCCCGCGAGAACAAATACAATACGGACTACAAAATTGCCGCCGACACCGAGTTTTTCCTCAAACTTATCCGGCAAGGACTACGCTATAAACATATACCGGTAGTTGTATGTTCGTACGATTCGCAAAGAGGATTAAGCGCAGACAACGAAATCCGAAGGTCGAAGGAATTGGTCAGGATGCAGATTAGCTATGGCGCCGATAAAAATTCGCCCTACTACAAAAAATACATCCGCGATGCCTGCATAAAGCAGTTCCTGAAAACCATTATTCCCGCTTCGGTTTGGATGAAGATGAGAGAGAGTAAGGTGAAAAAACAGCTGGCGGCAAGGAAATAAAAATCCTTTCGTACAATGTAATGTTGTCATTGCGGGGTAATGCTGTTGTATATTGGGTATAAAATAAATGAGGTAATGAGGTCTCATTTCTAGCTATTTATCTGCTACTGAGGTTGTTTCGTTAAATGAAATTAGGTAAAAATGAGGTTTTCTATTTTCCATGCGTTTATCCAATTACCGTAATTGGTGTTCATTTCGGGTTTATTTTCCACCTTCCTTCTTGGCTTTCAATTTAGCCTTTGCAACTTCAAATATA
The DNA here is from genome assembly GCF_054601255.1 of Viscerimonas tarda. Taxonomy (NCBI): domain Bacteria; kingdom Pseudomonadati; phylum Bacteroidota; class Bacteroidia; order Bacteroidales; family Dysgonomonadaceae; genus Viscerimonas; species Viscerimonas tarda. The sequence continues at coordinate 100,660 of NZ_BAAHWV010000003.1, forward strand.
GCCGGTAGAATAGATACTAAAACAATGATAATAACCATTTTGTCGAGGTTTTCCTCCACCCATTTTATTTCGCCTATCAGCGCTCCCAGCAGGCTGAATATCACAATCCAGGCGATGCTTCCTATGATGCTGAACGAAATAAAATGTTTATACCTCATCCGTCCCATTCCGGCGACAAAAGGAGCAAATGTGCGTACGATGGGGACAAAACGAGCCAGTATGATTGTCTTCCGGCCATGCTTTTCGTAGAACTTGTTCGTTTTCTCCAAGTAGCTTTGTTTGAATATTTTAGAATCGGGATTGCTGAATAACTTTTTACCGAAGAAGCGTCCGATTATGTAGTTGGATGTGTCGCCGAATACGGCTGCGCATATCAAAATAACGATAACGATAACCAGACTCAAATCGTTATTCGACCTCACGGCAATAGCGCCGGTCAGGAACAGAAGCGAATCACCCGGCAGAAATGGGGTAACAACCAAACCGGTTTCACAAAAAATAATGGCAAACAAAATAGCATAAACCAATGTTCCATACTCCGATACCAACCTGTCCAATGTTCCTCCCGTATCTGTCAACAGATTGATAAAAAACTCAACTACTAGATGAAAAAAATCCATAAATCTTTTAAATTAAATTTTAACGCCACAAAGATAGCAATTTAAAGTAGAGCTGCAACATGCTGCAACCGTACTCTAGGGCAAACGCATGAAAATTTTACTGCACATGTCTTTCGATAAAGTTGCTGATATGAACAGGAGATTCCTCCCTTTGGTCGGAATGACTGTCTCCTTTTTGGGGGAGAGGGAAGAGGAAGTGGCGGCGAAGCCGCCACTTCCTCTTCCCTTAAACCACTAACAGGCGAGTTATTCCGACCAAAGGGAGGAATCTCATTCGTAATAGTAGTACTAAAATTTTTCAGGTTTGCCATGAACCGTACTCCCTGAAACTCCGTGGTTAAACATTGAACCGCGAACTGTTTATGAAGAAAATTGCATTATCACGAAAAAAAGCCGGATTATAAGGAACAAGTATTGTGCAATCCTATTTTTATTTGTAATACCTTTACTGCTGATAATTGTTTAACATTTGATGGCACAATTTTTTGATAAAAATATATCGAATAAAACCCTGATAATTGCGAGTTTGATATTAAGCGCTTTTATCATTTATCCCAAGATTATTGAATTACCTTGGGAGTTGTCGCGTTTTACAAACCAGAGCGAGAAAACCGAGCACATCCTTTTTTTCATTTACCGTTATTCGTTTTTCTGCCTGTTCACATGGATACTTCTAAGGACTAATATCCACAAACACAATGCCTTGTTTTTCCCCAAGCGCTTGCTGAAAACGTTTTTGATTACCCTTGTCGCCTACCTCATCTATTTGCTTATCTCTGTGGCTATCAGCAAACATGCCGATTGTCTTACCGGCTTGCTGCTTTTTCAGTTTGTGGTGGCCTGTTTGCTTTGTACGCTTACGGGGCATGTTTTTGCGATGTATCTGGAGCAGCGCAAACGCGAGATGGAAATCGAAAAATTGAAGACCGAAAACTTGCAAAGCCGTTGCGAAGCGCTCGCTAATCAAATAAATCCTCATTTCTTTTTCAATTCGCTGAATGGATTGACCGCGCTTGTGCGTAGCGACAAAAAAAATCAAACGCTGAAATACATCAACGAGCTTTCGGGTGTATTCCGCTACATCCTTCAAAGCGATAAAAAGGGGCTTGTAACCTTGAATGAAGAGTTGCGCTTTCTGGAGTCGTTCCGCTATTTGCAGGAAATCCGTTACGCCGACAAATTCAGGTTTAACATTAACATCCCCGAGGAAAAGAAAAGCAATTGGATACCGGTGTTGTCGCTGCTCCCACTAATTGAAAATATCGTCAAGCACAACATGATTGACAGTGAAAATCAGATGGATGTATCTGTATTTATGAACGACCGGAACGAATTGGTGGTCTCCAATCCCGTTCACGAAAAGCTGGATAAGGCCGATAAAAACGGCATTGGCCTCGTCAATCTCTCCGACCGTTTCGAGCTGCTGCTCAACCGGAAAATACGGATAGAAAGCAAAGATGGATTTTTTTATGTGTATTTACCCTTAACCAGTTATGCCCTATGAAAGTGCTGATTGTGGAAGATGAAACTGCTGCTTACGAAAATCTGAAAAGCATCATAGCGGAGATTGACCCTTCGGTCGAATTTTTTGGGCATACCGAAAGTGTTGTTCAAACGGTTCGGTGGCTCGGCAACAATCCGGCGCCCGATTTGATATTTATGGATATTCACCTGTCCGATGGTTCGGCCTTCAATATTTTTTCGGCGATAGTCATCGAAACGCCTGTTGTTTTTACGACGGCTTACGACGAATATGCCATTGATGCCTTTAAAGTGAACAGTATTGATTACCTGCTCAAGCCAATAGAGCTGGATGCGGTGGCATACGCCTTGGAAAAATTCCGCAAGTTAAGCGCCCGCGATATTTTAAGCTATTTAAGCCATCTGCCTCGGCTGGGGGTGAAGTATCCCGAAAAAATGCTGATTCCGGTCAATAATGAGCTGATTCCGGTGGATGTGAAACAAATATCCTATTTTTATACAACGGCCAATTGTACCCGTACGGTATTGAGGAACAACACCAACATCTCTTATCTGAGACCCTTGGAAAGTATTTACACCTTGCTTAACCCCGCGCTGTTTTTTCGGGCGAACAAGCAGTTTGTCATCGCCAAAAGTAGTGTTAAAAATATAACCATTTGGTTCGACAGCCGTCTATTAATTACATTGGAGACCGATGTCCCCGAACGAATATTCATTAGTAAAAACAAAGCCTCTCAATTCAAAAAATGGTTTACTGAGGGCTGAAATAATTGATAATTAATAACTAATAAATAAAATTGATCAACATGAGAAAAACAATTCTTTTAGGTTTAAGCTTGTTAGCCGTTCTATCGTTACCGGCACAAGAAAATATCCAATGGCGAGGCGATCGCACCGGCGTCTATAAAGAAAAAGGTTTGCTAAAATCCTGGCCTGCCGAGGGTCCCGAACTGCTTTGGAATTATGACGGATTGGGGGAAGGTCATTCATCGGTAGCCATAGCTTCCGGTAAGATATATGTAACCGGTCTGACCGAAGGAAAAGGCTATCTCTATGTGCTGGATTTGAACGGTAAATTGTTGAATAAGAAGGAATATGGCGGCGAGTGGGACAAAAGCTACAACGGTAGCCGTGGAACGGTTACGGTGGATGCCGGTAAAGTTTATTTGATTTCGGGTCTCGGCGATGTGATTTGCTTCAGCGAAAGCAATCTGGATGTTGTTTGGAAGAAGAACCTGCTGACCGATTTTGGCGCCGAAAATATCACCTGGGGCATCTGCGAATCGCCGCTTATTGTTGGCGAAAAGTTGATAGTTACGCCGGGCGGAAAGAATTATAGCGTGGTGGCATTGGATAAAAATACCGGTAAAACAATATGGAGTTCTCCGAGCGAAAGCGGCGATTTATCGGCCTATTGTTCTCCATTGTATGTAAGCGATCAGCAAGTTCCGCAGATTGTTACCATGATTGGCAAACACATTATAGGCGTGGATGTTGCAACAGGTAAACAACTGTGGTCGTACGAAAATATCAACCGTCATGGCGTGCATCCCAATATCCCTGTTTATCACGACAATATGCTTCTGTGCACCAGCGGATACGGCAAAGGTTCGGTAATGCTGCGCCTGCTCGACGGTGGTCGCAAGGTAGAAAAAGCCTGGGATTCGCCCGAATTGGACTCGCGCATAGGCGCCATGGTGAGAATAGGAGAGTATGCTTACGGTTCGGGAGACGCCAACCGCTTTTGGTTTTGCGTAGATTGGAAAACCGGCGAACAAAAATACAAGGATAAAACATTGCCCATAGGCGCTGTTATTGCCAACGACGACATGCTCTATTGCTATTCCGACAGGGGAGATATGGCCTTGGTGAAAGCCACACCCGAAAAATTCGATTTGGTCAGCCAATTCAAAATTACCTTGGGTACCGACCAGCATTGGGCGCATCCGGTAATATACAAAGGCGTACTCTATGTGCGTCATGGAAATTCGTTGATAGCGTATAAATTAAAGTAGGGTCGTGGCGTGCCGCGACCACATACACACAGCCCCGTACGGGTTTAATATTCAAAACAAACAATATAAAATGAGAAAATTAATAGTTCTATTTTTAGTAGCTAGTGTAACAACAGGATTGTTTGCACAAGAAAATTCGCAATGGCGCGGAAAAAATCGCGATGGTATATATAAGGAATCGGGTTTGTTGAAACAATGGCCGGAAGCTGGCCCCGAACTCCTTTGGAGCTTCGGTGGCTTGGGCGAAGGACATAGCTCGCCCTCTATCGCCAACGATAAAATCTACATTACAGGGATGACCGATAGCACAGGTGTTTTGTATGTGCTCGACCTGCAAGGAAAAGTATTGAATAAGAAGGCATACGGCTTGGAATGGAGCAAAAACTACAACGGATCGCGTTCTACCGTTACCGTAAACGCCGGAAAGCTGTACATTTTCAGCGGACGAGGCGTATTATCGTGCCTGGATGAAAAAACCCTGAATGTTGTGTGGTCGAAAGATGCATTAAACGACTTTGACGGAAAGAATATCTCATTCGGTGTAACCGAATCGCCTCTGATTGTGGGAGATGTCATTTATCTTACCCCCGGAGGGAAAAAGAATAATGAAGTGGCCTTGAACAAAAATACCGGCGACCTCATTTGGTCATCTACGGGCACCGGCAAAATCTCGACCTATTGTTCGCCCTTGTATATCGGTGAATTGGAAACTCCTCTGGTTGTCAATGCCATAGATAGTTCTATCGTGGCTTTCGATGCAAAAACGGGCGAAATGCTTTGGACGGTGGATCAAAAAAACGCCTACGGCCACAGTCCGAATACGCCTTACTACGAAAATGGCTTGTTGTTTAGCACCAGCGGCGGCGGAACAGGTTCCATCCAGCTGCGGTTGACCAATGGCGGTAAAAGCGTAGAGAAAGTCTGGTCGAATGAAATGGACAACAAAATGGGCGGCTTTGTAAAAATTGGAAATTACATATATGGCTCGGGCGAAAAAAACAGGTATTGGTATTGCATTGATTGGAAAACCGGCGAAACCAAGTACAAGGACAATAAGCTTGGCGTAGGCGCTGTGATAGCCAACGATGGCCTGCTTTACTGTTATTCGGACAGGGGCGATTTTGCCTTGGTGAAAGCCACTCCCGAAAGTTTCGATATTATCAGCCGGTTCAAAATTACGCTGGGTACCGACCAGCATTGGGCGCATCCTGCGATTTACAAAGGCGTACTCTATGTGCGTCATGGAAATACCTTGATGGCGTATAAAGTGAAGTAAGTTGAAACTGTATTTTCTTTTAATTCCCCCAAATTCGAGGGAATTAGAGATGCTGGAACTTGCGCATAGAAAAATAAACTAATTAAACATTGAAACAGAAAATAACCATAATAACCCTCTGCGTAACGCTGCTCTATTTGGGCGTTATCGTTTGGTGGCATGTCTATTCTCCGCGAAAGGATTTCAGCGTGCAGGCGCCCGGTGCGGATAATCGTCCCGAAGGTTCGGCGCGGAAAGCCGACGAAGTGCTTATTGGCGAATTTTTCATGCGGTATGATGAAGCAACTCCAAGCCTGACAGGGAAATGGAATTCTTTCAGGGGAGAATCGTCTTCCAACATCGTCAAGACTTCCAACTCAATCCAAACGGGCGCGGCAGAATATCCTACGCTTTGGAGCGTGGAAACCGGCGAAGGTCATGCTGCCCCGGTTATCTTCAACGGACGGGTTTACTTCCTCGATTACGATGAGGCGCTCAGTTCGGATGCCTTGCGCTGTTTTTCGCTGGAGAGCGGAAAAGAATTGTGGCGCAGGTGGTATCGCGTGCCGATGAAGCGCAACCACGGTTTTTCGCGGACAGCTCCCTCGGTATCCGATGACTACGTTATCACGATTGGCCCGCAAGGTCATGTTATGTGTTGCGACCCGCTTTCCGGCGACCTGAAATGGTCGCTCGATATGCAGAAGACGTTTAAAACCGAAGTGCCGTTTTGGTATGCCGGACAATGTCCGCTTGTGGATGGAAATACCTTGGTTGTGGCGCCTGCCGGAGAAGAAATTCTGTTGGCCGGAATTGATTGTGCAACAGGCGAAATTGCCTGGCAAACGCCCAATACGCCCGCCTACAAAATGTCTCATTCTTCGGTGATGCCGATGACGCTGAACAGCAAAAAGACATACGTGTATATGGGTGTTGGAGGCGTGTGCGGTGTTTCAGCCGAAAAAGAGGATGCGGGGAGTTTGTTGTGGGATATTTCTAAATGGCAACCTTCCGTTATTGCGCCTTCGCCTTTGCAATTGTCGGCGAATAGCATTTTTTTGGTGGCGGGATATGGCGCAGGTGGCGCCTTGTTGCGCGTGGATAAATCGGGCGCCAAATGGACGGCTTCTATTGCCGACCAGTACAAAGCAAACGAAGGCTTATCCAGTGAACAACAAACGCCAATTCTCTATAATAATATGATTATTACCATTATACCAAAAGACGGTGGCAGCTTGCGCGGAAAATTGGCGTGCTATTCTCCTTCGGATTTGCACAATCCCTTGTGGTCGTCGGGCGCAGACGAACGGTTTGGCCTGGGGCCTTATTTGGTCATCAACGATTGCTTGTTTGCCTTCAAGGAAGACGGGGAGCTTTATGTGTATGGTATAAAGGCAAAAAGCATGGATTTATTAAAGAAACAGCACATCATGGATGGCGTTGATGCGTGGGGCCCAATGGCTTATGCCGATGGACGACTGATTCTTCGCGATGCAAGCAAGGTGGTGTGTTTGAAGATTGATTAAAAAAACAGCCCCTCCAACCTCCCCGCAGGGGAGGCTTCAAAAGTCCCCCTACGGGGGATTTAGGGGGCTGGACTGGATTTAAAATGAAAAAAGAATTTCGCATACTGGTAAATGTCATTATTCTGGCGATTGTGTCCGGTTTTGTGTGGTATATTTTCTCCACGCTGAACAGGGATGAGACCTCCTATGCGGAAGCGGAAGCCGAACAGGAAACAGCTGTCAGCCCGTATTCAAAAGTGGCTTCGTTTGATGTTTCGGGAAAAATAAGCCGCTTCGATTTATCGGAGGATAAGCTGTATGTTGCAACGGACGATTCGGTACTGGTTCTCAGTTTATCGGGGCAATACCTCGGTGGTTTTGCGACAGGAAAAAATGATATACGCGACATTTCGGTAACGGACGACCGGATTTACCTGTTGTTCCCCACCCAAATTGAAGTAGTTACATTAAACGGTCAACCAATCAACTCTTGGGAGGCGTGTAGCGATAATTCAAATTATTATTCGTTTACGGTGGCTTCCGGTTTTGTGTTTGTTACCGATGCCGAGAACAAAAACATTTGCCAATATACAACAGACGGCAATTTCCGGAAATTTATTTCGAGTCCGATGGATTTTATAGTGCCCAGCTTTTCGTTCGATATTGAAAACTTCAACGATACGGTTTACTGCGTGAATCCGGGCAGGCAACAAATCGAAAGCTACACGCTTGCCGGCGATTTCGTCGCTTCGTTCGGACAACCGGGCAGTCAGCCGGGCGCTTTCGTAGGCTGTTGCAATCCGGCCTACATCGCCTTCTCGCCCGAAGGAGACATTATTACCTCGGAAAAAGGAAATCCGAGGGTCAGTCGCTACGGAAAAGAAGGTCGGTTCAAAGAACTTTTGCTGAACAGGAAACAGCTTGGTGGCGGAACAGCCGCTTATGAAATAAAAATAGAAGGCGACACAATTTATGTTGCCGGAAACAAAACGATAACTAAGTTAGCCCCCCCGCCCCCCGTAGGGGGGATTTAAAAGCCTGCCCTACGGGGAGGTTGGAGGGGCTAAAAAAAATAGAATTATGGAAGAGAATAAAAATTCGTTATCACGGAGAAAATTTCTGCGTACTTGTGGCTCTATTGTAGCTGCCGGAACCGTAGTTGGTGTATCGGGCGTATTACTGAAAAAATCGCAGTCGGAATCACAGGCTCTCTCGTCCGGCGATCTTCGTCCGGCGGAGCAGGGCGCGTTTACTTCTCCTTACCGGCAAATCGCTACCTTTGCTACGCCCGGAGTTGTGGAGGGTTTTGAATTGTACAACGACCAATTGTACGTTGCGGCATCAAACATTGTTTCGGTATTCGACCATTACGGCAAGTTGCTTCAGCGTTTTTCTTCCGGCGAAACTATCCGCGATATGGCCGTCAACGATAACGGCATTTACATATTATATACCACAAAAATCAAGGTATTTTCTCATGCCGGAGAATTGTTGCGCGAATGGGAAGCTTGCAGCGAACTTTCGGGGTATTGCTCCCTGGCTTTGGCCGAAGAGTTTGTATTTGTTACCGATGTGCTGAATAAAAATATCTGCAAATATACGAAAGAAGGCAGTTTTGTGCAGTTCATCAACAGTCCGAACGGATTTGTTATTCCAAGCTATACCTTCCCCATTGAGTATGTCGATGGAGTGTTGTATTGTGCCAACTCGGGCAGGCACCAGGTCGAAAGCTATACCTTGGACGGGAAATACCTCGGCACATTTGGCAAAGCGGGAGGCGATCCGGGCTTGTTCACCGGCTGTTGCAACCCCGTTTACCTGACCTGTACGGCTAATGGCGAGATTATTACATCCGAAAAAGGCGATCCGCGAATCAGCTGCTACGGAAGCGATGGAACCTTCCGAAACATATTGATCGACAGCAAATCGCTCGGAGGCGGTAATTCGGCGTATGATGTGAAAGTACAAAAAGATAAAATTTTTATTGCCGGAAAAAGCAAAGTTTCCGTTTTCCGCTACGACGAATTGTTGGCGGCAAACGACGGCTGTCCGGGCTGCGGAATCGATTGTCCGTTGAAAGTTTAAAATTTAAAAGCCTCCCCTACGGGGAGGTTGGAGGGGCTAAAAAATAGAAAAGTATGGGAGAAAATAAAAATCCGGTTACGCGCAGGAGATTTCTGCGAATTTGTGGCTCTGTGGTAGCAGGGACGGCTGTTGTTTCGGTGGCAGGCTTGATGGCGAAAAAGGCTTTGTCGGGAGAGCCAGGTTATTTTTGGCAGATAGACCCCAGCAAATGTACCTATTGTGGCCGGTGCGAAACGGATTGCGTGCTTCCCGTTTCGGCGGTGAAGTGCATCCATGCCAACAAGGTTTGCGGTTATTGCGATTTGTGTGGCGGCTACTACCGCGCCAACGTAAAAGACCTGAATACGGCTGCCGAAAATCTGCGCTGCCCCACCGGCGCCATCGCCCGTAAGTTTGTGGAAGACCCCTATTTTGAATATACAATAGATGAGGATTTGTGTACCGGCTGCGCCAAATGCGCCAAAGGATGCAATTCGTTCGGAAACGGTTCGCTATACATGCAAGTGAAGCAGGAACTCTGCAAAAACTGCAACGAATGTAAAATAGCAAAAGTTTGCCCCGCAGGAGCCATACAACGGGTTCCGGTGGAGAAGGCCTATTTGTTGAAAGATGGATGAAAAAATGGATTTGCGGAGAATAGACGGCTTATTTTCCGCAAAATATGCGGAGAATAATTTGTTGCTAAAATAAATTTTACAAAAAGTTTCTATTATAACAGAATAAAGTCGTATTTTTGACAAAGTTTCTATTATAACAGAATAAAAATGAATATTACGGAATATTTTAAAAGAGAAAAATACATTAACAAGATAAGACCTTTTATCGGGAAAAATATTATCAAGGTTCTTACCGGTCAGCGACGGGTAGGCAAAAGTTATATTTTGTACCAGTTGATGGACGAAATTAAGGCGCTGAATCCTGAAGCGAATATAATTTATATCAATTGTGAATTGGATGAATTTAGAGAAATTAAAACAACCAAAGAGTTGTACGGTTATGTAGAGAGTTATTTAGTGGAAAATAGCGCTCTTAACTGTTTGTTTATTGATGAGATACAGGAGATTTCGGATTTTCAGCATACGTTGAGAAGCCTGCTTGCCGAACGAAAATGTGATATTTATTGTACAGGCAGTAACGCCAATCTTCTGTCGGGAGAGTTAGCTACTTTTTTATCAGGTAGATACATTGAAATAAATGTTCATTCGCTCAGTTATCGTGAGTTTTTGGAATTTCATCAACTTGAAAATGGACAGGATGCATTGGAAAAATACCTCACTTATGGCGGATTACCTTTTCTAATCAATTTAGAATTGTCAAAGGATCAGGCATTTGAATACTTACGGAATGTTTATTCTACGATATTACTGAAAGATGTAGTGGCAAGAGAGAATATACGGAATGTGTCATTTCTCGAAAATCTGGTCTCTTATCTTGCTGATAATGTGGGGAGTTTATTCTCGGCCTTAAACATCAGTAAATACTTGAAAGCGCAACGTATAGAGAGGACGCCTCAAGTGATTATCAATTATCTGAAAGCGCTGACGAATGCTTTTTTTGTCCACAAAGTGCTGCGTGCCGATGTGCGAGGTTTTAAGATATTTGAAATAGGGGAAAAATATTATTTTGAAGACCTTGGACTGCGAAATGTGATTGGAGGCTTCAATGCGGCAAAAGATATTCATAAACTCATGGAAAATGCGGTTTATCTTCATTTACTTCAATGTGGTTATAAAGTGTATGTGGGTAAATTGGACAATAAGGAAATTGATTTCGTGGCAGAGAATAATGGTCAAAGATTGTATGTTCAGGTTTCGTTAACGGTGGTGAGTGAGGATACTTGGAAACGAGAATTTGATAATCTGATACTTATCAGTGATAACTATCCGAAGTATGTAGTTACCCTGAATGATCTGCTTATTGGTACTGATTATAAAGGTATTCGATGCATCAATTTGGCGGATTTTCTATATACGGATTTTGAATAAAGAAACTATATTAATGCATCAAAAATAGTGTAATATGCAGAAACTTTTTTCCATACTTTCCCTGCTCCTTTTTTCGGTAGCCGCACAGGCGCAACGGTTTCCCAAGCCGGATTTTGAATCGGGTTATCAGTATCCCGAACTGCGTTACACGGTGCCGAACGAAACGTTTTGGGTGATAGTCGATTTAATTTTGCTAGTCGCCCTGATGAGCATTGTGGCGTATGCTGTTATCCGAAAAAAGACGCGCAAACCGGTCTTTTGGGTGTCGGTTATTTCGGTGGCTTATTTTGGCTTTTTTCGCAGCGGATGTGTTTGTAGCATCGGTTCTGTTCAGAATGTAGCTCTGGCTTTGGTCGATAATTCCTACACTATTCCGTTGGTGGCGCTGCTCTTTTTTATCTTGCCCATTATTTTCACTTTCCTTTTCGGGCGGGTGTTTTGTGCCGGCGTATGTCCGCTGGGCGCCATGCAGGAAATAGTCAATATCAAGAATTACCGCATATCTAAATCCTTGGCGGCAGTTTTGGGCATTATCCCCTGGGTTTACCTGATTTTTGCCATACTATATGCCGTTACGCGCAGCAGTTTTATTATCTGTCGTTTCGACCCTTTTGTCGGTATATTTCGCTTGGGTGGCGACATCGGGCTTATCCTGTTTGGCGTAGCGCTGCTCATCGCTTCGGTTTTCACGGGGCGACCCTTCTGCCGGTTCATTTGTCCTTATGGCGCCTTGTTGAGCTTCTTTTCCCGCGTATCTATCTGGAAAATGAAGATGACCCCGAACTGTATCAATTGCGAACTCTGCCACAATGCCTGTCCGGTTGACGCCATTCTGCCCATTTACGAAAACAAGGTGAAGGAAACCCGTTTGCAAGGCGTGAAAAGAATCGTGCTTTACTTGATTGTGCTGCCGCTGATATGCATCACCGGCGCGTTGATACTGCGGACAATGAGCGATTCGTTGAGTACCGCTCACCGGGACGTGCGGCTGTACGAACAGGTTATGCAAAACGAACAGGAACCGCAAAACCTCCTGTCGCCCGACTTGGAAGCCTTTTACGGACAGGGAGGAACAGTAGAAGAAATTACAGAACGAGCCACCGAAATCCAAGCCGGTTTCAAAACATATTCAACCATAGTCGGTGGATTGATTGGCCTGGTCATTGGGCTTACTTTGATTGGTTTATCGGTAAAACGCTCGCGAAAAACATACGAGATAGACGATGCTAAATGTGTGAATTGCGCCAAATGTTTTAGCTATTGTCCACAGAATAAGAAATATACAAATTAAAATAATAATGAAAAGGAAGATTATACGCAACATTGCAATTGTATCGGCAATCTTTATTGTCTCTTTTACAATTATGCTGATAACGAATTATTTTCAGGTGAAAGGCGTCAATCCGCTTCAAACGGAAGTGGTGGAAACCTTGAAACAAATCAATGACGAAAATGCCAACAACCTGGAGTTGCAGGAGCAGATACGCCAGTTAGATCTCTTGGCGCGCAGGGCTTATTTTGTGCGCATGGATCATTTAATGACAGGCGTTTACATCCTGATAGCCATGTTGGTGGCGCTTGTGGTGTCGTTGCAGCTCTATTTTGCCGATACCAAAAATATTCCCGACAAAGAAATTGACCCGATAGATGATTGGGCAATTAAAACGAATGCCCGCAAGTATGTGAATTGGGTAGCCGGAGGATTGGTGGTGGCATCGCTGGTATTTGTCCTACTCACAGCGCCTTATCTTGAGGGAGACGCGACTGCCGACTCAACCGAACTGCTCGCCGATGCTACTCAACCCGAAACAGGAGAGATCCCCGTAACCGATACAGTAGCGGAAATAACTCCGGCAGAGGTGGATACGACGGCGACCGATACGACTGCTGTGGAAGAAGAAATCTCAAAAGTAACTTACAATGGATTTCGGGGGAATAACTCCAATGGTCTATCTACGGCCAAAGCTGTTCCCACCAAATGGAATCTGAGTACGGGCGAAAATATTGCATGGCAAAGCAAAATTCCCCGGCAAGGCTACAATTCTCCGGTGATAAACGGTAACAAGGTGTTTATCAGCGGCGCCGACGATCAAGCGCGCGAGTTGTATTGCTACCACCTGAATACGGGCGAGCAGCTTTGGAAATTGGCGGCGACCAATATCACGGGTTCGCCTGCCCAAATGCCCAAGACTACCAACGATACGGGTCTTGCCGCATCGACTGTGGCCACGAATGGGAAACAGGTTTGCGCCGTCTTTGCCTCGGGCGATTTGATTTGCGCCGACATGGACGGTAACCGGCTTTGGGCGAAAAACCTCGGTGTTCCTCAAAATCATTATGGATACGCTTCATCCTTGCTGGTGTTTGGCAGTTCGCTGATTGTGCAATACGACAATAGCAACGGCCCCAAGGTGGTGGCTTTGGATATGGCGACAGGCAAAGAACGCTGGAGCAAAAGCCGGACAGACAAAATCACCTGGAGTTCGCCAATCATTGCCTATATCAACCAAAAGCCGCAACTCATCCTGATGGGCAATCCGAGCATCACCTCATACAATCCGAACAATGGCGAACAGTATTGGCGCGTGGAAGGATTGAGCGGCGAAGTGGCTTCCAGTCCTTGCAGTTCGGCGGGTGTTGTATTCGGCGCAAGCGAGTACGCCTCGTTGATTGCCGTGGATGGAACCACCGGCGAAACCTTGTGGGAAGCCAGCGATTTCCTGCCGGAAGTATCATCGCCGGTTGCCACAAAAGACAATGTTTATCTGGCCACAAGTTACGGCGTTCTGGCTTGTTACGATGCCAAAACCGGAACCCTGAAACAATCGCACGAACTGAATACCGAATTTTACTCCTCGCCGGTCATTGCCGAAGGGAAATTATATGTTTTCAGCAACGACGGCAAGATGCATATTTATACGGCGAATAGCGATTTCAAATTAATCAATTCGTTTGCCACCGGCCAGAAAACATTTGCCACACCGGCATTTACCGACGGTAAAATTGTGGTGAGAACAGAGAGCAGTATTTATTGCGTAGCATTAAAAAAGTCGTAAATCCATGGCATGTAATTGCGAAAATACCCCGGCAGAAACCGTTCAGTCCTTGATTGAACGAACCGATGCCATTATTGATAGAGTGGGGAAGAAGCGTTCTACTATCATCCCCTTGTTGCAGGCATTGCAAACGGAGTTCAACTATCTGCCCTACGATGCTATTGAGCGGGTGTATGAACGTACCGAAATCGACCGTGCACAGTTGATTAGCGTTTCCACCTTCTATTCTCAGTTCAGGCATGTACCCTTGGGCAAACACCTGATAAAGGTTTGTACCGGAACGGCTTGCCACGTGAAAGGCGCGAGCAATGTGTATGATGCATTTATCCGCCATCTGCAAATAGAAGACGGAGGCACAACTACCGCCGATAAACTGTTTTCGGTCGAAAAAATCGCCTGTCTGGGGTGTTGTACACTGGCGCCTGTGGTGCAAGTAGATGAAAAAATTTACGGACACGTAATGCCGGGCCGGGTGAATGAAGTGATTGACGACTTTTTGGAACTGCAACAGGAAAAAGAGAAAGAAGAAACTCAACACGCTCAAAAACGGATTGTTGGAGAAGTGCGTTTGGGAATGGGTTCGTGCTGTATGGCAAGCGGTTCGGCAGATATTTACAGCGAACTGAAAACGGCTTCTTCGCAGTTGGGAATTGATATTACCATCAAGTCTGTTGGCTGCGTGGGCGTATGCAACAAGGTGCCCCTGATAGATGTGGTAGGCGCCGACAACAGCATTACCCGTTATCCGAATGTGAAAGCTATTGAAATAAAGGAAATACTGCATCACCATTTTAAACCGGCAGGTCAGTTAAAACGCCTGAAAAACACTATTTTGGGGAATATCGACACCTTTCATACCGATATTACCTGGGACAATGTGGTTTGGAAATCGGAAAACGAACGTACCGGTATCATCAACAGTTTTCTCTATAATCAGAAACACATATCAACCGAAGGCTGCGGAATACTAACCCCTTTGAATATAGACGAATACTGCACGCATGGCGGGTTCGAAGCCTTAAAAAAAGTCCTTGCCGAACCGCGCGAAAAGGCCATAGAAACGGTACTGAAAAGCGGTTTACGCGGAAGGGGTGGGGGCGGATTCCTTACCGGAAAGAAATGGGAGATTGTGGCTGCTAACAACAAGCCCCCTAAATCCCCCGAAGGGGGACTTTTGAGCCTCCCCCACGGGGAGGTTGGAGGGGCCTATGTGATTTGCAACGGCGATGAGGGCGACCCGGGCGCATTTATGGATAGAATGATGCTCGAATCGTATCCTTTCCGCATCATCGAGGGGATGCTTATTGCCGCTTATGCCGTAGGAGCGGGTAAAGGAATTTTCTACATCCGCGCCGAATATCCCCTGGCGGTTGTGCGCATCAAAAAAGCCATAGAAATATGCAAGGAACGGGGATTGATTGGTCAGCACATTGCAGGCAGCAATTTTTCGTTGGATGTTACTGTTTTCGAGGGTGCAGGCGCATTTGTCTGCGGAGAAGAAACCGCCCTCATTGCATCCATTGAAGGCGATCGCGGTTTTCCCAAACAACGCCCGCCTTATCCTGCCGTGAAGGGATTGAATGGCTTGCCTACGCTGGTGAACAATGTGGAAACGCTCAGTCAGGTTTCGTATATTGTGCGTCATGGAGCGGAAAATTACAGCCGTGTGGGGACGGAAAAAAGCAAAGGCACCAAGGTTTTTGCCCTTGCCGGAAAAATTAATCACGGCGGACTGATAGAAGTGCCGATGGGCATCACGCTCAATCAGATTATCAACGATATTGGCGGTGGCGTGGAAGGCGGCCAGAAGCTCAAGGCCGTTCAAATTGGAGGGCCTTCGGGCGGATGTATTCCGGCAGAATTATGCGATATACGGGTGGACTTTGACGCCTTCAACCAACTGGGCGCCATGATGGGCTCGGGCGGTTTGGTGGTGTTGAGCGAAAGCGACTGCATGGTTGACGTAGCCCGTTATTTTTTGAGCTTCACCTGCGACCAATCCTGCGGCAAATGCACGTTCTGCCGGGTAGGTACGCGGCGGATGCTCGATTTGCTGAATAAAATATGCAGCGGAAAAGCCTCGATGGAAGACATCAACTTGTTGGAAGAATTGGCGATAAGCATCAAAAATTCCTCCCTCTGCGCCTTAGGAAAAACAGCCCCCAATCCGGTGCTGACCACCCTGAAATACTTCCGCCACGAATACGAAGAACACGTGAATGGCATCTGCAAAACAGGCGCCTGCAAAGACATGGTAAACTACGAAGTAACGACCGACTGCATCGGCTGCACGAAATGCGCCAAAGCCTGTCCGGTAGATGCCATACCCTACACCCCATATCAGGTACATACCATTGATGTGGATAAATGTGTGCTGTGCGGGCTGTGTATTGAGGAGTGTAGTTATGATGCGATACGGAAGGTGGGGAAGATTGAAAAATGAATAAGAAATGGGAAAGTTGACAAAAAATAATTTTCAGCAATTAGTCGAAAAAATAAGCGACATACACCTTGCAATGCAGCGCGGAGCAGCTTGTGCTGTGAACCAGTATCTTTCTGTGAGAAATTGGCTGTTTGGCTATTATATTGTTGAATTTGAACAAAATGGAGAGGACCGTGCAAAATATGGCGAGAAACTGATTGATGAACTGTCGAAATCGCTTAAAGAGAAAGGAATTAAATCGACAAATGCAACATACTTGAGGTTGTACAGAACTTTTTATTTGACCTATCCGCAAATTCAACCGACAGTATCGGTTATATTGCAAACGGTAGATTTACCGCATGAAATACCATTGCCAATTCAACAGACAGTGTCTGTTGAATTGGCATATTCCGAGATTTACGAAAAAGATTTGCCACCCGAACTCTTGCTTTCGCGGCTGTCGTTTTCGCATTTTATCGAATTGTTCCAGAGGAGGTGCAAGATGAGATACTGGGGTGAAATTAAAATTAATAGTATAGTATAGTATAAATCGTCTCAATAGAGGCACAAATAAAGAAGATATGAATATATTACTTATTTTTGACGAAAAATTTGAAGTTGATGGAAGTAATTTATGTAACTTTTTTAATACACATACAACCTATCTAAAATTTGAGATAGATAAAAGTATAAGACTAAATTCTTTAGTAGTAACAAAACCAAATTCTTTTGATTTTGTTTCAGAACAAATTAATGAACAAAAAAATAATTTTGATAAAAAATCCATTTACAGATAAATACAATCTTGAATATTGCATTTATTACGAAGAAATACCGTGTTTAGATTTGGCAATAAAGCGAGAAAAAGAGTTGAAAGGTTGGAATCGAGCAAAAAAAGAAGCCTTGATAAACAAGAAAAATCCCGGTTGGAAAGCGCTGGTTACTGAAAACGGATTTGTTAGAGATTCCTCCCCCTCTCCCCAAAATAACGAGTGTCATTCCGAGCGTAGTGAGGTATCTTCAGAAAAATGTTTGCGCGTTACGGATGAGATTCTTCGCTACGCTCAGAATGACGTGGTGGACAATAATAATGTGAGAGAAGAAGGTGGCGGCTCTGCCGCCACCTTCCTCTCCCCCTCTCCCCAAAATGATGAGTGTCATTCCGAACGTAGTGAGGAATCTTCCCAAAGACGCACTATTTTTAGTAATTTATAATAGAACGGAGAGGAATGACGGGTCTAATAATAAATAAGACGAAACAATTATGAAAATACAAATAAATAAAAAAGAAGTAGAAGCCTTCCCCGGCGAAACTTTGATTGAAGTTGCTCGCCGTGAGGGATTTCTCATTCCGTCCTTGTGCTATGCCAAGGAGGCGAAGCACAAGTCTTCGTGTATGGTTTGCGCTGTCAGGAATTGTGAGACGGGGCAGATTATGCCGTCCTGTACTACCTTGCCCACGGAAGGAATGCAAATTGACAGCGAAAGCCCCGAAGTGAAACAGAGCCGCACCCTCTCGCTCGAACTGCTGTTGAGCGACCACCGTGCCGATTGCGAGGCGCCCTGTTCGATAGTTTGCCCGAAAGGATTGGATGTTGAGTTGGTGTTAAAATATTACGATGCAGAACGTTATGGCGAAGCAAAATCCCTGTTGGCAAGTGTGTTTTCGCTTCCCGAAATTGGCTGTGATGATTGCAAGGCGCCCTGCGAAAAAGCCTGTCGCCGTGGTACACTCGACAAATCCGTATCCATTCGCACCATCATAAAGGAAATAGCAACGGCAGAAAGCCCGGAAAGTTCGGAGCATTCAAATTCTCAACTCTCAATTCTCAATTCTCCATTCCAATCGAAGTTGGGACGCTTCACGGCTATGGAAAAAGAGCAGCTGAAAGCAACGACTACCACCCGTTCGCGTTGTCTGCACTGCGCCTGCACTGCTCAGCACGATTGCAAATTGCGCCTATATGCTTCGGAATCAGGCGTCAAGCGTTCGCGATATACGGTTTCATCGGCTTTGCCACTCGAAAAAATACAGATAAACGACAATCTCTACTTTGAACCTGCCAAGTGTATCCGCTGCGGTTTGTGCGTGTATAACAGCGATAACGGCTTCACGTTCAAAGACCGCGGCTTTGTTATGCAGGTGGTATTGCCCGAAGAAAACAAGAAAAATATAAAAGCCGGATTGGCGGAATTATGCCCGACAGGAGCAATATACCTGAACCACGATTAATCTTGATAATTATGAAAATCTTAATAAAATCTTGGTTCATACTTTTTATTTTTGTGGGATGTAGCAACACCTCCCCCGATAAAGAGCGGGATGCGGAAAGCTGGCCTCTATTCCGTGGCGATGCGCAGTTTAGCGGATACACCGATGTGGAAATTGCTGAACATCCGGCTTTGCTGTGGACTTACAAAAGCGAATCGAGAACGGCTTCTTCTCCGGTGGTGTATAAAAAAACCGCCTATTGGTGCGATAAACGCGGACAGATTTATGGCGTGGACATCAACGGAAAACGCTGTTTCAGTTACGATTTCGGTACAGCAGTGGAGGCGACGCCCATGATTGACGATTCAATCCTCTACATAGGTCGCATTGACGGACTGATGAGCGCCCTTTCGTTAGCAAGGCAGGATACGGTTTGGAATTTTGAGACTTTCGGACAAATATCCGCATCACCCAATATCGGGGCTTTCAAAGGCAGACAGGCGGTGATTTTTGGGAGTTACGATAATTTCCTCTATTGCTTGGACAAAAAAACGGGCGCTGAAATCGACCGCTTTGAATCGGGATATTACATCAACGGCGCCGTTGCGCTTTGGAAAGATTGTTTTATATCGGGAGGTTGCGATGCCTGGCTGCGAATCATAGACGGCGGAGCGGGCATTTCGTCCGATTCCCTGCAACTGGATACCTATATTCCGGCATCGCCTGCTATCAATGGCGATTATTGTTACATTGCCGACCATTCGGGAAATATTTACGAAATCATCCTCAAGGAAGGAAAAATCGCTCAGTCAAAAAAAATAGTGGCAGCGAAGGACGATAGCGGAACATTTGTCTCGGTTCCTGCCTTATCCGCCCAAACGCTTTACATTCTTTCCGATGACCGGAATTTGTACGCCATCAACCGACAGGACGGCAGCATCCGCTGGAAATACCTGCAAAAGGGCGATTCCGGCGAAAGTTCACCGCTGGTATGTAGCGACAAAGTCATCTCCTGTACCAAAAACGGCTTCGTTTCGCTGCTGGATGCCGAATCGGGCGAATTGTTGTGGGAATATGATACGGGCGAACAAATAACGGCAAGCCCGGCAGTCATCAAGGGCTATTTTTATATATTGACCGTAAAAGGAACTTTGTTTTGTTTTAGCCCCCCTACGGGGGGCGGAGGGGCTTTTAATTTAAAAATTATATGATTCGATTATCAGGAATTACGAAAACTTTCCCCGATGGGGAGAATAAGCAGAACCCCGTTTTGCGTGGCGTGGAGATGATTGTGCCCAAGGGTGATTTTGTCGCTATCGAAGGCGCTTCGGGATCGGGCAAGACGACTTTGCTTTCTATTTTGGGGACGCTCACGCAACCCGATGCGGGAAGTTATTTGCTGGACGGTCAGGAAATCCTGACTGCCGGTGTTGACCATTCGGCTGTACGCAACAAGCATATTGGTTTTGTGTTTCAAGACCACCGCCTGATGCCCCAGTTTTGTGTGCTGGACAATATTTTGTTGCCGACTTTGGCGTACAGTTCCAAGGCGAGCGTTGAGCAAACGGAATATGCCCGCCGGTTGATGGAAATGACGGGGATTGCCTCGCTTGCTTACCAGTATCCATCGACCCTTTCGGGCGGAGAAGCCAGCCGTACGGCCTTATGTCGTGCGCTCGTTATGAAGCCCTTATTGCTTCTGGCGGATGAACCTACCGGGCAGTTGGATGCCGAAAATGCAAAAAACATCGCCTCGCTACTGACAAAAATCAACACCGAACTCGGCACAACCATCGTTATGGTTACGCATTCGGACGAAACGGCAGCGGTGGCAAAAAGAATACTGACGTTGAAAGACGGGAAAATAAAACAATGAATTTAACAAAAACAAATATAACTTTCTACATCCGCTATTACAAGCTGATAGCTCTTGCTGTTTTGATAATGGTTGCCGTTATTGTGGGCAGTCTGGTGGTGGGCGACTCGGTGCGTTCGACTTTGGTGCAGCGGGTGCACGAACGATTGGGAAATACAGAGACCATCCTGTTTTCCAAAAATTCCTTTTTGGAAAGTTCGGTTGTCGATGATCCTTTGTTTGAAGGGCAGGGGCATGGCGTTTTGTTAAGCAACGGATTCATTTCCAATGTCGGACAGTTAATTCCGGTGATGGTATGGGGCGTGGATGACAAGGATATTCCGAAAGGCGGCGCAAAAATTAATCAGACTTTGGCGGAGGAATTGAAGTTCAAAGTTCAAGGTTCAAAGTTCGAGGTTGGGGAGTCTGAGATTGTTTTGCGTCTGCCTGCTACGGGTTTGGCGCCTTCCGGTTCGTTGTTTGTAACCGACAATTATACAAGCAGTGCGCGACTGGCCTTGGCCGGAGTTGTGGATGCGGCAAACGGCGGAAACCTGAACCTGAAAAACGAACAAATCGTTCCCTACAATATTTTCGTCAATCGAACGGAACTGGCTTCTATTCTCGAAATCGAAAACAAAATCAACCTGATTTTATGTGAAAAACCGGTTTCATACGCCGATTTTTCCAAGATATGGACACCGGCCTTGTCGGGATTGAACGAGAACAGGTACGCCGGATTTACCGAAATCACTTCCGACCGGGTTTTTATTCAGGGCGATGTCGTACAGACTTTGTGCAGCAATCATCCCAATGCCAACCGCCTGTTTTCTTATTTGGTTAACTCAATCGGTAAAGACGGGGCGCTCCCCGTCTCCACAATTCCCTATTCGTTTGTTACTGCCGCCGACCAATACAAAGGACGGGCGTTGCGGAACGATGAATTTATCTTTTCGGATTATGCCGCCAACCGTATTGGAGCGAAGCTAGACGATTCTATTTGCATAACTTATTATGTATCAAAAGATTTAAAAACGCTTTCGGTCGATACGCTTTACGGTCGCGTGGGACAGATTGTTCCCCTGAGCGAATTAGCTGTCGATAAAACCTTGAGCGCTGACTTCCCCGGACTTTCGGATGTGGAAAAATGTACCGACTGGGATAGCGACCTGCCCATTGATATGAGCCTGATTACCAAGGAAGACGAGGACTATTGGACGCAATACCGCACCACGCCCAAAATCCTGATTCCGTACAGCGCTGTTTATGAAAAGTGGGGCAATGCCTACGGTAATGCCACGGCCATCCGTTTCCCATCGGCATCTCCGGTAATAGCATCCCCCGAATTGGAACCGGCTATGTTTGGCATCCAACTTATTCAACCCAAGGAGATGGGCTTGAATGCTGCCCGCAACGGGGTTGATTTTTCCTCCCTTTTTCTCTCGCTGGGCTTTTTTATCATACTCTCGGCCATTTTGCTGATGCTTGTCCCTCTTTCGGAAATGCTTTATGTGCGGCGCAACGAAATCGCCCTTTTCTCGGCCTTGGGCTACTCAAAAAAACGCATTGTCGGCATCCTTTGGCGCGAATCGGCTCCAGTCGTAGTCATCGCTTCGCTGCTGGGAATTGTTGCCGGATTATTATATACATGGCTGATACTGACGCTGTTGGGAAGTCTTTGGAAAGGGGCGACCCACACCGGCGGCTTTACTCTCTTTCCCAGCCTGAGCGTTGTTCTGGCCGGATTTGTTGCAGGTCTGGCCATCTCCTTGGTTTTGCTTTGGAGGAGTTTAAGTTCAAAGTTCAAAAAGCCCCTCCAACCTCCCCGCAGGGGAGGCTTCAAAGTCCCCCTACGGGGGATTAGGGGGCTTTCCACACTGGCAACCCTGTTCTGCATTTTTTTGGCTGCAACCAATACAGCTAGCCTTTTTGTTGTTTCCGGATTTCTGTTAATCGTAACAGCTGCTTGTTGGGGCGATTATATTATTCAGATTAAGGGTAAGCCTAGCCCACTAATCCCCCGTAGGGGGACTTTTAGAGCCTCCCCTGCGGGGAGGTTGGAAGGGCTCTCCTGGTCAAACTTATACGCCAACCGCAAGCGGACGCTTTTGTCCTTTTTCACGTTGACGGCAGGCGTGTTTATCGTCTTCTCCGTAGGACTGAATCGCCGGGGATTTGCCGATAGTTCGCAGTTGACAAGCGGTACGGGCGGTTATTCGCTGTGGTGCGAGAGTAGCGTCCCTGTTTATCACAACATGGCGACAGAAGCCGGACGGGAAAAGCTGGCTTTGAGCGATTTGCCGGAAGATACGCGCGTCATTCAGATGACCCGTTACAGCGCCGATGACGCCAGTTGCCTGAACCTGAATAAGGTGTCGCAACCCACCGTTTTGGGCGTGGATATGAATTTGCTGAAAACGGCTGATTTTGAGATTGAAAAGCATATTTATTCCGGCGAAAAACCGGTATTTGATGCCTTACAAACCGGCACGGACTCCGTCTATCCGGTTCTGATTGACGAAACGGTGTTGATGTGGGGGCTGATGATGAATCTGGGCGATACAATCTCTTACGAAAGCGGCGCCGGAAAGCGGGTTTACCTGCAATTGGCCGGTATGCTCAAGAACTCTGTTTTTCAGGGTAATGTGCTTATGGACAAGCAATTGTTTTCCGAAATATGGGGCGAAATCACGGGGAGTGAAATTGCGCTGGTAAAAATCAACGAGACGGAAACGGAGGAAACCAAAAAGCTTTTGTCGCAGGCATTGAACGAATACGGCGTGAAGGTAACGACTACCGCTCAACGCCTGAAAGAATTTAACAGCGTTACAGATGCCTACCTGAATATTTTCCTGACCCTGGGCGGACTTGGTTTGCTGCTGGGAATCATGGGCTTTATCATCGTCATACGCAAAGACCTCTCTTCGAGGACGGAGCAGATTGCGCTCTACCGCTCCTTGGGTTTTACCGATGACAGGATAAGCAAAATACTTGTTTCCGAGAATAGATTAGTACCTTTGTCCGCGGTTGTAGTGGGAGTTGTTAGCTCGCTGCTGGGAGTGAGCGGCGGCTTCGCGAATGTGGGCCTGTGGGTGTGGCTGTCCTCTTTTGTGCTGTCCTTGTTTTTAATTGTATGCATTGTTGTATTCATTCATAAATCAGTTCGATTATGTTTGTCGAAAAATTAAAGGTATTATTTATTGTCCCCGGTTCCGGCGACCCGTTTTATTGTGGTAATTGCTTTCGCGATAACCTGCAGGCCAATGCCCTACGCAAGGCCGGACACGATGTTATTATCATGCCCCTCTACCTGCCCCTGAAGGACAATTCTTTTTTGGCCGATACGCCCTTGTTTTTTCCGGCCACCTCGCTCTATCTGTCGCAAAAATACTTCCGCAACAAGTCTATGCCTCACTGGATGGAGAAGATTCTCAATTCGGATTTCTCGCTCAATATGGCGGCTTCGTTTTCGGGGACGACCTCGGCTGAGGGATTGGAGGATATGACCCTTTCGATGATAAAGGGCGATGACCAGGTTTTTCTCCGTCAGGTTCATTCCCTTATTCATTGGATGAAAGAGCACGAAATGCCGGATATTATTCACCTTTCGAGTAACCTGCTTATAGGTATTGCCAAAGCCATAAAGCAAGAAATTGATATACCCATCGTTTGCTCTCTTCAGGACGAAGAAGTATGGATAGATACCCTGCGAAAGGAAGATGCGGAAGCGGCCTGGAAAGGGATTGGCGAAAACACCGGTTACATAGACCACTTTGTTACCTCAAGCCATTTCTATAAACAGATTATAACGCAACGCTTTCCGCAAATAAACAATATAGCAGTCATTTATCCGGGGCTGGAAACGGAGAAATACGCTTCGGAACACTATCCGGTAGAGCCTGTTATCGGCTTCTTTTATCGCATGAACGAAATAAACGGGCTGAACTTGTTAGTTGATGCTTTTGTCAAGCTCAAGAAGGAGAATCGGGTAAGCGGCCTCAAACTGAGGATTGGCGGCGGATACACTTCGGCGGATAAAAAATTCCTGAAAAAAATGTACCGGATTCTGGCGCCTTACGGGGAGGATGTGCATTGGTGCGATACCTACAAGCTGAAAGACCATACTACTTTCTACAAGGAAATAACGGCTATTTGTGTTCCGATAACCTTTCAGGAAAGTGTTGGACTGTATCTTTGCGAAGCTTTTGCAGCAGGTCGTCCGGCTATTGAACCGGCGACCGGTTCATTTCCCGAAATAGTGGGCGATTCGGGTACTTTATACGCGCCCAACACATCGGATGCGCTTGCCAATGCCATCGAAAAGCTGCTGACGACCGATGGGCTGTGGGAACAATGTCGCAAAAACGCGCTGAATTTGTCGCAAACCCGCTACAACGAAAGCATACAAGCCACAGAGTTGTACCGTGTGTACAAGCCCTTGAAGGATAACCATTAAAGGATGAATGGGGCTAAATTGAACCAGAGGTTGTAGCCATGTTGATACATATACGACTCTTATTTGCTTTAACCATTAATCATTATTTCGCGTTCATTTCCTGTTTTTTCGTTTTAATAAGCGAAAATAGACCTGTTTTTTATTTATTAATTACATTTGCGTTTCAATCGAAAATTGTGATATGAAACGCATTATTAGTTTCTTACTGTTTGCTCTTGCTTTTATCGAAGCATCCGCCCAAATACAAGCAGATAGTGTTGTTCTTGAGGAGGTTACCGTTACCGCTCAGTTGCGCGAACAACGGGCCTTGGATATTCCCATAACCTTGTCAATCCTGAGTGCGAAAACCTTGGAGAATACCGCTACACGCAATCTGGAACAACTTTCGGCCCTCGTTCCCGGATTAAATATACGCATTCAAACGCCTCACCGTCCCAGCTTCGTTATTCGTGGCGTTACGAGCGATGAGGTGAACCTTACCGACCAACCGCGCGTATCGGTCTATTACAATCAGGTACCTGCAAGCCGTTCGAGTATGGCTATTACCGAACTCTATGATTTAGACCGTGTTGAAGTACTCAAAGGCCCGCAGGGAACTTTGTTCGGACGGGGCGCTTACCTCGGCGCCATTAACTTTATTACCCAAAAGCCCGTGGCCGGTTTTGGCGGCTATGTGTCTGCCGGACTGGGTAGTTACAACATGCGCGAACTGCAAGGAGCCATCAATATTCCTGTTCTGGAGAATAAATTATTGCTTCGTGCCGCAGGTATTTACAGCTATCAGGACGGTTATGTGAAAAACCTTTCGGGAGGCGACAATCTCAATGGTAAGAACACTTTTGGCGGACGTTTTTCGGCAAGCTATATGCCCATTCAGGACTTGAAAATAGATTTGCTGGTCAATTATCAGAAAGACGATAACCCCGGAACGGCGTTTATGAGTAAGCGTTATCCCAATTCAAAGGGCAAGAAGAATATTTTCAGCTACGAGGCATCGCTCGACCCGGGCCAAACCTGGTTTAACAAGCGCGATGTCCTGCTTTCGTCTCTCAACATAAAATACAATCTGAGCGAAAACAGTTACCTGACTTCCATTACTTCTATCGTGAAAAATGATGTTGACCATCATTACGATGGCGACGGCACGGTTGCTCCGGCATTGGACATGTCCGAAATGTATGATATGAAGCAGTTTACAGAGGAGGTTCGCTACAATTTTTCGGTGAATGATAAATTCAGCGGACTGCTCGGAACAAGTTACTGGCGCGAGAGCGGCGATTATTCCTGGGGATTCGACCCCGATGAACGCTATGCCGTATTTCCGGTGATGAATATCGTGAAAGGCTATTTCCCCGGTTTTTTATCGGGCATATTTCCTCAGTTGTTTTTGCCGCTGATAGCTGCCGACGGTACGCCCAACCGTTTGGAACTGTTTCCCGGCATGTTTTCGGGTAGCGCTGCGGATGTGCCTTTGCCCTCCGGCCACCACGAGCAGATTAATAACGGCGCAACCAGTCAGGCGGTTGACTTTTTTGCCGATGCCAGTTACCAACTTACGCCACAGTTGAGCTTCACCGCAGGTTTGCGCGCCACTTACGAATCGTTTGAGGCCACGCGAAATGTGAGCAACAACGGCATACCTTCTACTTTGGGAGCGCTGATGCAAATGTCGCCTAATTTGTTCAGCGCACCTATCGAATTTCCCGACATCAGCAATGCTGCATGGGCGTTTAGCTATCGCGCCGGACTGAAATACGACATCAGGCCAGGGAAAAACGTTTATTTCACTTATTCCAGAGGTCATCGACCGGCAGTGTTGCAATACAATAATGATGCAACTACCGCAAATCCGGCAAAAAAAGAAGTGCTCAATGCCGAAGGCGTACACAGTTTCGATGCCGGTTTCAAATGGTCGGCGCAGCATCGCTATTGGTTGGATGCCGGTGTGTTTTATCAAAAATACAACGATTTTCAAACAGCGCGCCTGGACAATACCACCATGCACTATGTAACCGATGATGCAGGCAAGGCCACTTCCTACGGCGCGGAACTAACGGCCAAAGTGGCCTTGTGGCACAACCTGGATGTGTTTGGCAATTACGCCTACATTCACGCCCGTTTCGACGATACGGACGCCGACGGCAACCCGCAAGAATATGCCGGAAAAACTTTCCGCCTCACGCCCGAACACAGTTTTGATATTGGCTTTACTGCCAAGCGCCATTTTAATAAGGATACTCAGCTTACGCTTACGCCCACCTACTCGTGGAAAAGCCATGTGTGGTTCGAGGACTCCAACGATATGCAGATGCCGGGTCTTGATCAAGATGCCTACGGTCTGCTCAACGCTAATGTGGCCTTGCACCTAGCTAAATACCGGCTTACGCTATCGGCTTTTGCCAGCAATCTTTTGGGCGAAAAATACGTTATCGGGGCAGGAAACACCGGCTTGATATTTGGGGCGCCGACCTTTGTACCCGGCGCGCCACGCATGTTTGGCGGACAAATGAAATTTAATTTTTAATTTATATAATTTAATTTTTTAGACACAATGAAAAAATCATTTTTGAAATTTGCTCTTATGAGCATTTTTGCAGTATTGGCGCTGGTTGCCTGCGATAAAGACGACAAGGATAAAGACGAAAGCGGAACAGGTGGACAAACAGCTACGCAGGCACAAAAGGACGCATTGGCATTCTTGACATGTTCGTATGCTGCATATACCTCATTTCCGGATGAACAGTCTGCGGAATATCAACAAGCAATAGGAGTATGTTTGCAAAGTAATTTGACTATCGGCAGCCTCAGCTTTGGCGCAGATGGCAAGCCAAACAATACTTACACCACAGAATTGTTTGCCGCTGTAACCGAAACTGTTAATGCCATGTATCAGGGGCAGACAGCGGAAGCAAAAGCACAGAGTATTGCAGGCATTCATTATATGATTCTTTCTTTCTATCAAAGTCTGCAAAGCGCTCAGAAATAAGTTAGGGGGAGGTTTGTCGGGGCTATCTCTGAGATTGTCATTGCGGGCTCCGACCCGCAATCTCCTAACAAATGCACAATCTTTGGACTTTTGTCAGAAGATCCCGTGTCAAGCAAGGGATGACAGATTTTTTAGATAGCCTCTACTTGAAATACTCCGTGAAAAATACTCCGTGAAACTCCGTGGTTAAGAATTGAACTTTGAAGAAGTATGTTATAGGAAAAGAACCCGTTGATTCGGTAGAGCTAAAATGCCTGTTAATCAGCAAAGGGGTGATAGTTGATAATGCCATTTACAAAAAGTTTGGGCACGATTATCGACTGAATCCCAGTCCCTTGACCTGTAACAGCCTGATGCTTTCGGATGGCACAAATGTGCAATTGACGGATGTGGGTTTTCACTTAAAACATCTATTCAAAGCGCTTTCGTGGAATAATTTAAAACTCTTAAAGTACGAATCGGAACTTGGTACTCCCTTTCATCTTCAGATTTTGGACGATAAACCGGCTCTTTTTTACGAAAAGGACTGGGTTGATTTCGTAACTTTCCACACGAAAACGGATTTCTACCGTCAAAAAACTGCATCGGGATTGCCCTATATCGGTAATGCTGTGCTGCAAGGCTGCGATTTTGTATCTTTTCAATGCCTGTGGCCCTGCGAATATGCCGCCCATGGAAAGCCTTGCGAGTACTGCTTTTCGGGAGCCGAATTTGAATCGCTAGCCCAAAAAGGCAAACCGCAACCGCTCGCTGTTGAGGCTTCGGATGTGGCCGAGATTGTACAATATGCGGTTCGGAACGGCGATGCCAATAGTGTACAAATTACCGGCGGTTCTACTTTTTCCGGCAAAACGGAGTACAACTACATCTCCGCCTACTTGAAGAAAATTGCTGAAACAGAAACTAAGCTTGCAGGCGAAATTTTGCTTTACATTACACCCCCGGAAGACCTGTCGCATATCGACGACTATTTTTCGTTGGGAGCCGATCGCATTGCTTGCAGTGTAGAGGTGTGGGACGAGGTACGCGCCCGGATTATTACGCCGGGTAAAATGCATTTTACTACACGACAACGGCATTTGGAAGCGCTTGACTACATTGCCGAAAAACACGGAAAAAACAAGGCCTTTTCCAATTTTATCATCGGCCTCGAAAGTCTTGAAACGCTACAAGAAGGGGCAACTTATCTGGCCGAGCGTGGAATTATACCCTCTGCATCGGTTTGGATACCCTTGGGGCGTCCTGTAATGGGCAGCATGAAAGCGCCAAGCCTCGATTATTTTCGGCGCGTAAAAGAAATGTTCGCCGAACTTTACAGCAAATACGAGCTATCTCCTGCCGGTGGCTGCGGCCTTAATGTGTGTGTGGAAAAAGATATATACAATTACTCAAAATTCTAGGTATTTACAACCCTAGACAGGTGCAGAATGCTGTGAATTTGTAACCGCCTTGTTCTGCCGATACATGACCGATGGACGGAAAAACAATGTGCATTCCGCCAACTGGAATCTTGTTCTCCGATACGTATTCCAATAATTTTTTGCGGGTTTGAATCGCTTGCTTCGAATCGGTGTCGAAAGAGAGTGCGACTTCGGGTTGTGGAAACTGGATGGGCGATGCATGAGTTATATCTCCCCAAATTAACAATTTAGCGTCTGCCGATTCCACTAAATAGGAGGTGTGTCCGGGTGTATGTCCGTAAGTGGCAATAGCCTGAATATTTGGAAGAAAGGATGTTGTTTTGCCTCCCAATTCATCGGGAACAAACAAATGCAGTTGATTTTTATAGGCTGCTATCACATCTTGCGCTTGCTTCCCTCTGGGGCTACTCATCCAGTAATCGTGTTCGGCTTGCGCGATATAGAGTTCGGCATTGGGAAAAGCCAGTTGACCATTGCGCAACAGGCCGCCGATATGGTCGCCGTGCATGTGTGTGAGCAGGACAATATCAATTTGTTCGGGTTTAACACGAAGCGATTCCAGGTTATCGAACAGTTTTCGTCCATGACCTGTGTCCACCAAAATATTTTTATCGGGCGTTTGAATTAAATATACGACTGTTTCGAGCGGAAAAGCGCCTTTTGGAAGGTATTTCTGCAACATTTCTTCGGTGGCGCCGACCAATAGTTTGCTATTTCCTTCGCCTCCACCTTCGGATAAGGCGCTGATTTTGAAGTTTCCCAATTCAAAAGTAATAACACTCTGCCCCTCCTGAGCTGCAATGCTACCAACAAACATTATCATTATAAATAAGCATAGTAACTGATTATATTTCCGCATGATATATTTTCTTTTAGTTAGAATCAATTAATTGTCCCAGCTACAAATGTACAACTATTTTGCCTTTTGCCAAACTCCGCACAGCAAAAAACAATATGATTATCCGCAATCATACTACTTGGCTTTCGTTCCTTGGTTTTTTCATCCCATTAGGGATGAATCGCTCGGTAGAAACGGCAACCACACACTCCACGCCCGCATCCTGCAGGGATGCGACCCCCTATTGCACAAGTTGCATTCCTACGGAATGCAGGGGTTTGGGGCAGGGCTGCATTTTCTACCGAGCGACCCATTCCTAACGGAATGGAGAGGGGTGTGTGTACGTTTCTGCCCCGCAGACTAAAGTCTAAGGTTAATAAAGCGCTGTCTCTGCGGGACAAAACCACAAATTGCTTGCAGGAAACGCCATTTAGTGGTATGATTGCGAATAATTATCAAAAACAAACATCGGCTTGCCTTTCCTCAAAATGCCCTGAAAATTATTACTTTGCCCGAAGTTTTCACGGTGAATGTTTCTCCCAATGATTCGTTTAAAGTTCCTTGCCACCAGTTGGTTAGCTCCCTGTTTTCAATGGGGTATTTTAGATTGTGTACGCTGATTTCGCAGCGGTCGATGGCAAAAACAGATACCTGTTGGCCTTTGAAACTGCTGAATTGCGAATCGCTTTTTATAGGAGTAAAGATGCCATAATTCGATATCATTTCTATATTTCCGGCTAGATCAAGGTATTCGGCCAAGAGGCTTATATTTCCCAGTGTGTGGTCTTCTCTTTTACCGGTTCCTCCCAAAATCAGTATGTTGCGAAGTCCTCTGCTTACACAAAAGTTCACAGATTTAGTCAGGTCATTGGTTTCCTGTTCCGAACTTTGATGGATAATGTGGGTATATTTCGATATATTTTCCCGACCCAATGAATCGCAATCTCCTACAATGGCGTTCGGATTTAATTTGCTATTTTCGAGATTTTTGATAGCCCCATCACAGCATACCAGATATTTACTATTGTATAATATCGAATACGGAATCTTGTGTTCGGGATATTCACCGTTTGCCAGAATGACGGCTTCGGCTCTGGTAGTAATGGAAGGCAATTCATATTTTCTCATGCTTTCTATTTTAATAGTTTGCGTGAATCAATTTTTTCCATCTGACATAGCCTAAAATCGAGACGATAGCATATATCAGATACATGACCGAAGTAGGGTAGAGGGCTTGCGTATAATACAAAACAACCGATACGGCATTGAGTATCACCAACAATAGCCATTGTTCTACAAACTTGTGAGCCAGCATCCACATCGACACGATGCTGAGCGTGGTTACAAAACTATCGCCGTATGGAACAGGGCTGTCGGTGTATTGGGTCAATAGATACGAAATAAGGGCAAATACCGGAATAGTTACTCCGACTAATTTCGGGTAATAATTGCGTGGCGTGTGAATAATACCAGTATTATCTGATTCTATAACTTTAGATTTATGCCACTTAATCCATCCGTACATAGCTGCCAGAATATAATAAATATTTATACAGGCAAAAGCATAAAACTTTGCCTGTATAAATACATAGATATAAAAGGATGACATAATTATGCCCACCGGCCACATCCGAATATCTGCTTTATATTCAAGATATAAATAGATGATTCCGGCGATGGCGCCAATTATCTCCACCCAGTTTGTCTCAATAAATTCTATCATGCTCAAAATCTGATACCTAACTTAGCCATTACGTTTCGGGTAGCTTGTGGAAACAGGCCTTTGTAAACAGCGGGATTTCCATCGCTATCGTAGCTTGTGTCCACCCAGGCATTGGCATCGTAGTGGTTATTCAACAAATTGTTTACTGTCAGTTGCAGGTCAATATTTCCGATTTTCTGTGTTTTGAATGTATATCCTGCAACGAGGTTGCTAACAAAATAACCATCAAGGCTGTTATTGTCGTTGGATGTGTTGTCGTAATATTGCTTGCCAACATATTTTCCTGTTAAAGTTATACTAATATCCTTTAGTGGAATAACTGTTATTCCTCCACTACCAACAACATCCGGTGAGAAGGAAATATTGGTGGACTTAAAAAATGCTGTTCGCTGTCCCGAAACTTCCCAATATTCGTCGTACTGGTCGAAATAGGCGGTGTAATTTTTGATTTTGTTTTTGCTCAAAGTTACATTGGCGCTCAAGCCTATCCATGCTGCCGGTTGGTAGGCGCCCTCCAGTTCGATACCCGCACGGTAACTTTCAGGAACGTTTTCCATTAGTTTGTAGCCTACATCGTTTAGCTTTCCGGTTTGTACCATTTGGTCTTTGTAATCCATATAATAGATGTTTGCATTGAATGACGCGCTTGCATTCTTAAAGCGGTAACCCAATTCATAATCCAATACTCGTTCGGATTTTATCTGTTGATTGCCGCCGTATTTAATGGATTCTTTGATGTCGGTTCGCAAGGGTTCGCGATTGGCAACAGCAAGCGATGCATATACGGTATTATAGGTATTGATATTTGTGGTTATTCCTACTTTTGGATTGAAAAAACTGTAAAAGTTCTTGTTGGTAATGTCGGCAAAATCGTCATCTATTCCTCTCATCCGGTAATCAATGTAACGGTATTGCAAGTCTCCGAAAGCGGATATAATGTCGGTTATTTTGTATTCGCCCTTGACAAAACCGCTGATTTCCTGCTTTCTGGATTTGTTCCGGTACCATTCGTAGTTGCTCGCAATATTGTTGTTGTATTTTATCCAGGGCAATTTACCGTAGTGGTTTCCATCAAAGTAGCTGCTCATTAATCCACCTGTAATACTCAAATTATCTGATGAATAATCGAGTGAAACGGTGCCGGTATAGAATCCGTTCGACATCAATTTCTGCCTGACAACATCCGATTTCTTATAAGTGGAATCGCCGATAGTTTGGTTAGGCAGGTTGAATTTTGAATACTTTTGCCCGGCCTTGTAGTTTTCGTAGTATCCAAAACCGTGATTGTAACTCAGATTGGCATTCAATGTGAGTTTATTACCCAATTCCCTTGAAAATAAGAGCTGTACAATATCGGAGTAGTAGTTATCCGTTTCGTTGTCGTAGTAGCGGACGCTTCCTGCTTCGTCATCGTAATATTCGCCGGAAATGTTGTATCTCCGGCCATAGCTTGCCCTGTCTTCGGGCGATAATCCTTCCCAGGTAATGCCCGTGTGCTGAATGCCGTTGATGTAGCTCAATCTTATCAATTGCTTGTCGGTGTAATGCGATAATGCTACATACAGGTTCTTGTGGTTTACCTTCCCGTTGCGGATATAGCCGTCGCCTGTTACGCGCGAGTAGCGTGCATCGAGTGATAGGCCACTTTTGCCAATTCCTGTTCCGGCGGCAATGGTGGATAAATAGGTGTTGTAGCTGCCGATGGCGGTAGATGCCTCACCGTAAGCCTCTTGGCGCGCTCCGGCTGTTTTTAGCGACAAGCTGGCGCCGAATGCTGCCGAACCGTAGGTGGAAGTTCCGACCCCGCGTTGCAGCTGAATGCTTTGCAGCGAGTTGGACAAGTCGGGCAGGTTAACCCAGTAAACTTCCTGACTTTCAGGGTTGTTCAAGGGCATACCGTTTAATGTTACGTTGATACGTGTAGCGTCTGTTCCTCTGATTCGGAGCGAGGTGTTTCCTACGCCGGAACCATCTTCTGAGAAAGCAACTACCGAGGGAAGCAGTTGAAGAATGAAAGGCAGATTGCGGGCCGTGTTGTCCTTTTTGATGTCGGCGGCATTGAGGTTGGAGTACGCGATTGGCGTATTGCTTCCCGCCCGGGTGGAGGAAATGACGACTTCATCGAGCCGGACATGTTTCAAACTATCCCCCAGATTTTCGCCCGAAAGACCGGCGGCGAAGGGAATAAAAGCAGTGATAAAAAATAAAACCTTTTTCATTTAATAAAATAATTTATACCGATAAACATTTTTTTTGTATTGTTTATCAATTAGTTAAACAAAAAAGGGGTTTAAAAAGAGAAATTACCAATTTTGAAGTAGTATGCGTGCGCGCGAAGCATATCTAATTCCCTACGCCGGCATTATCCGGATCAGGTTGTATGGGTATGATCTCAGCCCGTTTTATTAAGGCACCCCTAGAATTGGCTGCAAAGATAAAACAATAGAATGAAAAATAAAAGCCCCCTAATCCCCCGAGGGGGACTTTTAACTTTTAAGTTGAATTTTTGGCTCCGTTTGGCGCAGGTTTGTAGTGTCTGTTGCACAACCTCTAAAAGGTATAGCCGTCAGGCTAAGGCTGAAAGCCTTTAAGCATCAGCATAGGGCAACGCCCTATGTAGCAATGAATCGGTTAGTTAAGCCCTGAAAGGTAGGGTGTCCAAATTTAATGTTTGGTATAGGCGTTTAGATCGCCCTTGTTAATATATTATATTTCAATCTTTTAGGCTCATGAAAGACCATTCTTTTAATGGTCAAATCAAAGATTGACCCCATAAAAGCCCTTCTATTGTACCGATAATGGTACTCATCAAGATAACCCTGCAATCTTTCTTTGGAACAATGATGATGAATTCCTCTTAGCCAGCCTCGTATGTTCATAATGTGAATATGAAGTTCTTTCATGTTCGCTCCTTATTGTTGCCAACATAATCATTTACCTCTTTTTTCATCTTATTCTCCTTTCTTTTATTTGTTCTTATAATTACTACTCTTTTGGTTTTTCGCACTCATCCGTTTTTGTAATGGTCTCTGCTCCATTGCGCTGCAACTATTTACATTTGCTGCTGTTTTGTAAGGATTTTCGGCATTACCTCCTTTTATCTTTTGGACAATAAAAATAGCGTGGAACAACCTGTCTGATTATCAGGTTTCCACGCCTCTACGTCCAACAAGTTACTCCACGCCGCATTACACGGCGTTTACTAACTTATTCTTGACGTAGACCCATTATTATGGGATTATTGTGGAAAATGATAATCAAGAATAGCAGCAATCGCTATTTTTATTTATGTTTCAGTGCTTTATGCACAGTTTTTTTGTTTTTTTATTTCATTTTTTTGTTTTTTTAATGAGAGGGACAAAATTACATAAAATTTTCCAATAACTCCACAGACAAGGAAACTGTGAAGGCATCATAATGGTATCTGTCTATGGAATCAAAAACAATCGCATTCATGGTTGAAGTTTTTTTTGCTCTGCTCGCAAGCTGGTTTGTAAGGATGACTTCTTTGCCCGGCTGCGCTCCAATTTCTTCCTCAAGGAGAGTATCGTTTTGTTTTGATCATTGATCAAAGAACGTAACCGTTTGTTGTCTTCTGATAATTTTAATGTCTTATCCTGCATAATAATTTGATAAGTAATTGTTTAATTGACAAAGATACTCCTTTTTTTTGAACGTTTTTAACGATTATTTTGAACACCCTAGCTGTAAGCCCGACAACAGATGTCCGCCCTTAACCCAAGGCGCTGCGTTGGGCTGGGGTATTTAAGGCTTTCAGCCTTAGCCGTATCAACTACAAAGAGGCCATCTCATAAGCAATTTACGAGACAGTCCCCCTTAGCAGAAAACTTTTAGTACACTCTATCCTCACACGATTATTTTTCGTCCGGCTTGTAACTCAATGCGCCCGACGGGCAACGGTTCACCTGATCAATCAACTGCAGGGTGGTGGCATTCTCCACCTTTATCCAAGGG
Organism: Viscerimonas tarda; assembly: GCF_054601255.1. Classification (NCBI taxonomy): domain Bacteria; kingdom Pseudomonadati; phylum Bacteroidota; class Bacteroidia; order Bacteroidales; family Dysgonomonadaceae; genus Viscerimonas; species Viscerimonas tarda. Next base: position 136,554 of record NZ_BAAHWV010000003.1, read on the forward strand.
TGTTCCTGCGGATTATACACCTGCGGTAAGGTCTTGACACAAACACCTGCATGTTGACACAAACGAGGTTGCCAAATGATGGTTATTTCGCCGTTGGAATATTCTTTTTTACTTTCCATAATTAATTCCTGTTCTTTTAATTCTACCTGACCAATACAATCCGTCTCCACTCGGGATGCTTGTAGATATACTTTGCCACAAACGGACAAAGCGGAATCAGACGAAGTCCTTGTTTTTCAATATCTTCCAGCGATTTTTCGACAAGCTGCGAACCTATACCTTTTCCTTCCAGCGCTATCGGCGCCTCGGTATGGGTAAGGTAAATCTCGTTGTTAACCGTTTTAATGTACTCTATTTTAGGAATAAACTTACCAACATGAAACTCATATTGGCCTTCCTCTGTGTTGTCTATCAATTCGTAGGTTTCCATTGGGTTAGAGATTAATTGTTATACTTCTATATTTCCTTTATTTTACAACAAATATAAACAAAATTTGTTCAGGTATAGGTTCTTTTTATTTATTTTTATCTGCAAATTCGATATCAAACCTTTTTTATTAAGTAGCTCCGCTTCTCTGCTAAAAAAAATCGTTGTTTTCGTCCAAAAATATAGGCAAATGCGCTATCTTTGTGAGCGTCAAAACCACCTGTTTTATTCATCATTTACCGGATAAATCATTACCGGTGTGGTCTTGATTTTTTAATTTATGCACCCGAGAATTGCTTGATTTTCAGGTGAGTTTGCAATTCTTATTTCAAAAGTACATAATACAAAAAGAATTATATAACACATGGCAAAAGAGCTTAAAGAACTGACTTCGAGAAGTCAGGATTATAGTCAATGGTATCAGGATTTGGTGATTAAGGCCGACTTGGCCGAAAATTCTGCGGTGCGCGGATGTATGGTTATCAAGCCTTACGGGTATGCGATATGGGAAAAAATGCAGCGGCAACTGGACGATATGTTCAAGGAAACAGGGCATGTGAACGCCTATTTTCCGTTGTTTATACCCAAATCGTTTCTGAGCAAAGAAGCCGACCACGTGGAGGGTTTTGCCAAAGAATGCGCCGTAGTAACACACTACCGCCTGAAAAACGACCCGAACGGAAAAGGCGTGATTGTTGACCCCGAAGCAAAACTCGAAGAAGAACTAATCGTCCGCCCCACTTCCGAAACGATCATCTGGAACACCTACCACAACTGGATACAATCGTACCGCGACCTGCCTATACTCATCAACCAATGGGCCAATGTGGTGCGCTGGGAAATGCGTACACGCCTGTTCTTGCGGACTACCGAATTTTTGTGGCAGGAAGGACACACCGCCCACGCAACCAAAGAGGAAGCCGAAGCCGAAGCCAAAAAGATGCTGGAGGTATATGCCACATTTGTAGAGGAATACATGGGCGTACCCGTCATCAAAGGCGTGAAATCGGCGAATGAACGGTTTGCCGGAGCTGTTGACACCTACACCATCGAAACGCTTATGCAGGACGGAAAAGCCTTGCAAGCCGGCACCTCGCACTTCCTCGGACAAAATTTTGCCAAGGCATTCGACGTTAAATTTGCCGATAAAAATGGCAAGCAGGAATATGTATGGGCTACATCCTGGGGCGTTTCCACACGCTTGATGGGCGCGCTTATCATGTCCCACTCCGATGACAACGGACTGGCGCTGCCTCCCAAACTCGCTCCTCATCAGGTGGTCATCGTCCCTATTTACAAAAACGAGGAACAACTTGCCCTGATAGACGAAAAAGTGGCAGGCATCATTCAGGCCTTGAAAAAACTGGGTATCCGCGTGAAATATGACAATGCCGACAACAAAAAACCGGGTTGGAAATTTGCCGAGTACGAACTCAAAGGCGTTCCGGTGCGTTTGGCAATAGGCGCTCGCGACCTCGAAAACAACACCATAGAAGTGGCTCGCCGCGATACGCTGGAAAAAGGAACGGTATCCTGCGACAACATTGAGGTATTTATCCAAACCCTGCTCGATGAAATCCAAAGCAATATCTATAAAAAAGCATCCGATTACAGGGCGCAACATACGATAGAAGTGGATACATACGCCGAGTTCAAGGAAAAAATAGAAGAAGGCGGATTCATCCTGGCACATTGGGACGGAACCGGCGAAACAGAGGAAAAAATCAAAGCCGAAACCAAAGCCACTATCCGCTGCATACCCTTGGAAGGGGACAAAACGCCGGGTAAATGCATGGTAACCGGCAAGCCATCGGCTCAACGGGTACTATTTGCCAGAGCCTACTAAAATCGCAGCCTTAGCTCTCAAATTCTTCCAGTGAAAATTTAAACAGATTTTTCGTTGAATAAAGAAATAGAACCGGTACTAAGCAAAATAGCACAAGCCCTGAATGCCTCCCATGTGTTGTGGGGTGTTGGGGCTTCGCTGTTGCTGCATCAGTACGGATTGGTCGAAGACCCCACGGACATTGATATTCTGGTATCGGTCGATGATATTTCTACGGTCGATAAACTGCTCTCGTCGCTAGGGGAAAAACAGCCCGAAACGCCTTCGGATATTTACGCCACCGATTATTTTTACGAATACATAATCAATGGCATCAACGTTGATGTGATAGCCGGATTAAAAATCAAGCAAAACAAGGCAGTTTTTGAATACACTTTCGACAAGGAATCGGCGCCTCACACCTTCTTTATTGGAGGAGTACCCGTACCCTTTTCCACCCTCGAAGACTGGTACATACTCTACCGACTGATGCCGGGCAAAGAAAGTAAATCGGAGTTAATTGCCGGTTATTTTCGCGAGCATGGAGTAAGGTATCCGGTGTTGATGGAGAGGATGAATGAGAAATTAAGACTATGCTCTATTGGTAAATATTAAGAAAAAGCTAAAAGAGTTGTTATAGAAACAAACTAAATCTTATTGAGGAATTACCTCTAAATCACCTTTAAAAAACTGGGTTGGAATAATAAGAGCTCCCCCTATTGCGTTACCCAAATTAGCTGTCAATGTGGAAATAGAATGCCTTGTCGCTATTGTTGAGAGAGTATATAAATTAGAGATCTCAGTCTTTGAATTGCTTCGGGTGTTAAGTGTTTCGCTATTTGAAAAAACAAATTTGAGAGACTTCCTGACCAAACAAGAATTAGAGAACTATCAAAATGACACTTCTCCAACTCTTAATTTTTTTTAGCGGACACCAGTAGGGCACGCCACGTCTCTACTTCGAATCTGTTTGTAAGGGCGCGATTAATCGCGCCCTTACAGAACCTTGAACTTTAAACTGACATTAAATCGCTCATTATTCCGTCCGAAACAAGTAATCCTTTGGTTGATATGGTTAAACGATTGTCGTTGTTTATTATATAACCGGTTTCGATGTACTTCGATGCGTTTTGGAGGCAATAATCCCGCATTTTTGTTCCGAACAGCTTTTCCAGCCTGTCAAGACTAATTCCCCATATCGTGCGCATCCCTGTGAGAATAAAGTCGTTGTACCGCATCGTATCGCTCAATACCTCCGTTTCAGCCGGCATACTTCCCGATTCTATGGCCTCCATATACTCGTTTATCGCCGCAATATTCCACGCTCTGGCTTCGCCATTGTACGAATGAGCTGCAGGGCCTATCCCCATGTATTTTTCGCCTGACCAATAAGACGAATTGTGGCGGGAAAAAAATCCTTCCGTTGCAAAGTTAGATATTTCGTAGTGAATGAAGCCCGCTTGTTCGAGCTTTTCTTTTAAAACGGCAAACATTTCCACGCTCAGACTTTCGTCCACCTGCTTTATGGCTCCTTTTTGCAGCAGGCGATACAATTCCGTTTCTTCTTCGTAAATCAGGTGGTAGGCCGATATGTGTTTGACATTCAATGCAATCGCCTTATCAAGGCTTGACTTCCACGATTCGGGTGTTTGCCCGGGTAAGCCATACATTAAATCAATACTTATATTTGAGAAACCGGCCTCCTGACAGGCTTTTACCGCATCCACCGCTTTTTGTGCGGAATGTCTTCGCCGGAGGAATTCCAAATCGCAGTCATTCAGGCTTTGTACGCCCATGCTGATTCGATTGAAAGGAAATGAGCGGAGCATATTAATATAACCGGCATCCAAATCGTCGGGATTGGCTTCAATGCTTATTTCGGCATTCGCCTGCACGGCATAGTTTTCGTTGATGGCATTGAATAGTTTGACGAAGTCGTCCTTTTCCAGTTGCGAGGGCGTTCCTCCACCGAAATAAACGGTATCAACCGCTTCGCTATTCAGGTAGTTCTTCCTGATAATCAGTTCGTTGCATAGTGCATCAACAAACCTTCTCTTGTATCTGAGGTTTGTCTGTGTAAAAAAGTCGCAATAAATGCAACGCGTTTTACAAAAAGGAATATGAATGTATATACCTGCCATTAAACTTTTTCAAATTCATGCAAAGTTAGGAAAATAAGTTTCAGGTTCAAAGTTTCATGGCAAACGCATGAAAATCTCTGTTACGCTAAGTTAAGGCTTTCAGCCTTAGCCTATTCGGACTTTTCTCATGCGTTTGCTCTAGAACTTGAAACTTTGAACCTGAAACTTTGAACCTTGAACTATAATTCTTTCGTCATTTTTTCTTATTTTTGCAAGGTTTAAAACTTTAGATACGAAATACATGATTCAACGTCTATTCAAGAAAAAGGATATAGCCTCTATTCTGAATGAAACCGATGAAACACATAATGGCCTGAAAAGAAACCTTTCGGCTGTGAACCTCGTTACATTGGGCATCGGCGCCATAGTCGGCACCGGAATATTTGTTATAACCGGCACAGCGGCAGCAACTTATGCAGGCCCTGCGCTCTCCATATCTTTTCTCATCTCGGCTGTTAGTTGTGTGATGGCAGGTTTGTGCTATGCCGAATTTGCCGCTATGATTCCCGTTGCGGGCAGCGTTTATTCGTACAGCTACACTACCATGGGCGAAATTCTGGCCTGGTTTATCGGCTGGGTGCTTATTCTCGAATACCTGTTTGCTTGTTCGAGCGTGGCGGTTGGCTGGTCGGGGTATATGATAAGCTTGCTCAACGAGTGGGGAATTCAGCTCCCATCGCATCTGGCATACGCTACATTCGATTACATACAAGGCAAAGGCTGGGTGTGGACAGGCAGCATAATTAATTTTCCTGCGGTTTTCATTATCGGGATTATTTCGGCGCTATTGGTGGGCGGAATCAGGCAATCGGCTCTTATCAATAACGTGATTGTTGTTATCAAAGTCAGTGTTATCCTGTTGTTTATTGCGTTCGGATTGTCGTACGTGAATGTAGGCAACTGGACACCCTATATACCCGAAAATACGGGCGAGTTTGGCCATTTCGGCTGGAGTGGAATACTGCGTGGAGCAGGGGTTGTGTTCTATGCCTATCTGGGTTTCGATGCGCTATCGACTGCTGCACAAGAAGCGCGCAATCCACAGAAAGATATGCCGAAAGGAATACTTATATCCCTGATAATCTGTGCTATTTTATACATTGCCGTTACCGTTGTGCTAACGGGCATAGTCAATTACAAAGAACTGAACGTTGCCGCTCCGATTGCCTTGGCTATCGACAAAACAGGGGAAGGCTTGGCTTGGTTAAGCCCTTTCATCAAGCTGGGCGCTATTGCCGGATTAAGTTCGGTTATACTGGTGATGATGCTGGGTCAATCGCGCATCTACTACGCCATATCAAAGGATGGCTTGCTACCCGGATTCTTTTCAAAAATACATAGCAAACACGGTGTGCCCCATCGTGCTACGGTATTTGCCTGTGTTATCACGGCTGTGTTTGCAGGACTTTTCCCCCTGCATGTGCTGAGCGAACTGGTGTCTATCGGCACATTGCTGGCCTTTACGGTGGTTTGCATTTCCATTCTGGCGCTGCGCAAAACGCAACCCGGGTTAAAACGTCCGTTTAAAACGCCGTTTGTACCCTTTGTTCCGCTGTTGGGCGCAGGGATATGCATCATTCAAATGGTGTCGTTGCCCTGGAGTACCTGGGTAAGGTTAATAATTTGGACGGCCATCGGGCTGGTAATCTATTTTGGTTATGGGATTAAGCATAGTAAATTGAATGATAAACAATAAAAAGGACTACCCCTGGCCAGAGCTTGTGAAAGATAAAAAGGCTTCCATCACTCTATTCAACTGCCGCCTCGGCTACATCGCCCCTGCCGCCTCGGCTACATCGCCCCTGCCGGATGGGGCGATGTAGCCGGTGATGGCGCCGACCTCCATTACTGGGAATACAACAGCGCCACATTGGACGGAAAACCCCTGGATAAATGTTAACAAGCTTGAAAAACTATCAAATTATGCGTCATTTAACTAAATTATTATGTGTATTATTTACAATGGTATGCTGGGGTTGTGCTCACGATTCAGAAACAGAAAAATACCAGAATAGCCGTAAAAATGTCGTAAATGTTCGGGAAAAAGTGAAAGAAATAGAGATGGAAGACGTCTTAATCGGTCAGACTGCACGCTTGTTCCTGATTGGTGATTATTTAATTATCGGAGATTATAAATCGTTAGATAAACTCATCCATATATTTGACAGGGAAACATTTACCTATGTAACAAGCATTGCAGACAGAGGACAAGGCCCACATGAAATTACAAATATGGGACATATAGAGACAGATGAGAGCAGTCGTCTGTTTTATGTGTCCGACCATGGCAAGCAAATGATACTCAGCTATAATTTAGATAGTGTCCTTGTGAATCCATCAGATGTGCCACACGAGAAAATGAAAATGAATAAAGGCCTGTTTCCTGATAAATATCGGTATTTGAATGACACCCTATCTATTGGTTTAATTATAGAACCAATAGGAAATTCCGATTTTAGTCAAATTGTAGCAAAATGGAATATGGCTACAGGGGAGATAAAGCCAATGAAATATAAGCATCCTAAGATAGAGAAGAAACGTGTTAATTTTGCCGTATCCGAAGATAATGGCATCTATGTTGAGTGTTATACCAATCATGATTTAATGACAGTATGTAATTTTCAGGGTGATTTAATACACAATATATATGGCCCTGATTGGAGCAGTCAGGGTAATAAAACTCGCTATTATGGTAAAGTCGTTTTTTGTAATGGCAAAATATTGGCATCCTATTCGGGAGGAGACAGGCTTTCAGAAGAACGTTTCCCAACAAAATTTCATGTTTTTGATATAAATGGTGATTATCTCCAAACTTTGGAAACAGGGCTTAAAATATGCGATTTCTGCTATGACAAAAAAACGAATAGAATAATTATGAATTTGGATGAGGAAATACAGTTCGCTTATTTGGAGTTAGATAAACTTGTTGAGTAACTATATCTAGTCGTTTTGAATTGTTCTATTCTGAAATATACAATTTATTTTGTATTTTTGCAGCAAAAGACTAAGCGCCTCGTTGTGTTTGTTTTTTGAGGATAGTGAAATCAGAAGGATTATTATACACAGTTCACTAAGTTATATAAAATATATGGGGCTATTTAACCTTTTTACCAAGCAGAAAAAAGAAGTTCTGGACAAGGGTCTGGAAAAGACCAAGGAAAGTATGTTCTCGAAGCTTTCGCGCATTGTTGTCGGCAAATCGAAAGTAGATGAGGATGTTCTCGACGATTTGGAGGAAGTGCTGATTACATCCGATGTAGGAGTTGACACCACCTTGAAAATTATCAACCGCATCGAAAAACGTGCAGCAAACGACAAGTACGTCAACACGGAAGAGCTGCGCACTATTTTGCGCGAAGAAATAGCCGAATTGCTCACCGAGAATAATTCGCAGGATAACGAAAGTTTTGATTTGCCTGCCGGGCGAAAACCATACGTGATTATGGTTGTCGGCGTGAATGGCGTAGGAAAAACAACTACTATCGGTAAACTGGCCAATCAGTTCAAAAAGAATGGCTTGTCGGTTTACCTGGGCGCTGCGGATACTTTCCGCGCCGCTGCCGTAGAACAATTAACCATTTGGGGCGAGAGGGCCGGAATACCTGTTGTTAAGCAGGTTATGGGCGCCGATCCGGCATCGGTGGCATACGATACGGTTAGTTCGGCAAAGGCAAACAAGGCCGATGTAGTCATTATAGATACTGCCGGGCGTTTGCACAACAAGCTGAACCTGATGAACGAGCTTTCCAAGATAAAAAATGTGATGGGCAAAGTACTGGAAGGCGCTCCCGATGAGGTATTGCTGGTTCTCGACGGCTCTACCGGGCAGAATGCTTTTGAGCAGGCCAAACAGTTTACCGCCGCCACACACGTAACCGCGCTGGCAATCACCAAACTCGATGGTACGGCCAAAGGTGGCGTGGTCATCGGCATATCCGACCAATTTAAAATACCCGTAAAATATATTGGCTTGGGAGAAGGAATAAACGACCTTCAGGTATTTAATAGAAAAGAGTTTGTCGATTCTTTATTTGGAGGATAAAAAATATTATTATCTTTGCTACCTGATACGAGTTTTCCCGATGAATTGGGTAAGATTTGTTTACGGAGTAACAAAATGATGAATGAAAAAAAATAGGATTGACGTCATTACTTTGGGTTGCTCAAAGAACTTGGTAGATTCGGAATTGTTGATGAGGCAACTGTTGGCGAATGGTTATACCGTTAAGCACGACCCCGATAAACCGGAAGGAGAGATTGTTGTAATCAATACCTGCGGATTTATCGGAGACGCCAAAGAAGAGTCGATTAACGTAATACTTGGTTTTGCAGAGGCTAAGAAGAAAAGAAAATTAGCTAAGCTCTTTGTCATGGGATGCTTGTCGGAACGGTATATGGAGGAATTGAAAGCAGAAATTCCGGAAGTAGATAAGTTTTACGGGAAGTTTGCCTGGAAAAGTTTAATAGAAGACCTGGGAAAGTCGTATCACGACGAACTGAAATTGGAAAGGAGCCGGACAACCCCAAGCCATTACGCCTACCTGAAAATAGCGGAAGGCTGCAACCGGAGTTGCTCGTATTGTTCCATCCCAATTATGACAGGCAAGTACGTCTCGCGCCCGATGGAAGAAATTGAGGAAGAAGTCAGGCTGCTGGCAGCAGCCGGTGTAGTAGAATTTCAGGTAATAGCTCAGGATTTGACCTATTACGGACTTGATTTATATAAAGAGCTGAAACTTGCGGAGTTGGTAGAACGTATCTCCCATATCAAGGGCGTTCGCTGGATCCGTTTACATTACGCCTATCCGGCCAGGTTTCCTTACGATTTGCTGCCGGTTATGCGCGGGCATAAAAATGTTTGCAAGTATCTGGATATTGCATTACAGCACATAAGCGATAATATGCTGACGAAGATGCGGCGGAACATATCGAAAAAAGAAACGCTGTTGTTGCTCGAAAAAATCAGGGCGGAAGTGCCCGGCATCCACTTGCGTACGACCCTGATGGTCGGCCATCCGGGTGAAACCGAACAGGATTTTGAAGAGCTGTTGCAGTTTGTGAAAGAAGCGCGTTTCGAGCGAATGGGCGCATTCCCGTACTCTAACGAAGACGGAACGTTTGCCTGCGAGCATTATAGCGATGATGTGCCCGAAAGCGTAAAGCAGGAACGAATGGATAAACTTATGGCCGCTCAGGAGGAAATATCGTTGAGCATCAATAGCTCGAAAAGAGGTAAAATTCTGGATGTGATAATCGACCGCGAAGACGAAGGTTATTATATTGGCAGAACCGAATTTGATTCGCCGGAGGTAGATACCGAAGTATTGATATTTAAAGAAAAAAAGCTTAAACAAGGGCAAATTTATCAGGCTCTGATAACAGAGGTTGATGCATTTGATCTTTATGCGAATATTGTTTGAATAAAAACGCAACAAAATATGACACACAAAGAACTTATCACAGAATTGGCAAGTCGTTTAGGCTGGACTAATGCCCGCACATCGCAGGTGTTGGATTTGGCGACAGCTGTTATTAGCGAAAATCTAGCAAATTCAAATAGTGTCAATATTCAAGGTTTTGGAGTTTTCGAGGCTAGGTTACGTCAGGAACGCGTCTCGGTTAATCCTGTTTCCAAACAGCGTTTTCTGGTGCCGCCCAAAATAACGCCAACGTTTCGTCCCGGACAAACAGTAAAGGACAAGCTTAAAAATTTGTAATCTATGAAAGACAAACTCGCACTTCAGGATATTGTTGATCTACTGGCGAAAAAAGCCAATCTTAGCAAAAAAGAAGCAGATATTTTTTTCAGAGAGCTTTTTATGGTCATTGTAGATAATGTTTTCAATGATGAGCATGTAAAGATAAAGGATTTTGGTACATTTAAGCTTACAAAAGTCAGTAGCAGGGAAAGTGTTGATGTCAACACCGGCGGAAAAATCGAAATTCCGGCGCATTATAAAATAAGTTTCTTGCCCGACAAATCGTTGAAAGAATTGGTTAACAAACCATTTGCTCAATTTGAGGTAGCCATGCTGAAAGATGGCGTTTCGTTCGATATTGAAGAATCGGAAGAACCCGTTGAATCGTCCGGAGAAGATGATACGGCCATTGACGAAACAGCGCCCAAGCCACAAACTCAACCGGAAAAGCAGCCTGAAACAGCTCCGGTGGCTTCGGAAGCCGGTTTGACCCAAAAGCCCGAAAAACCGGCGCCACAACCCCAAGAAAAAGCAAAACAAGTAATACCTTCTATCCCACAACCCTTTGTATATACCTATACCTCCGAAGATAAAGAAGATAAAGGCAATTCCATCACCATAGTTATACCGGCAGATAAAGTGCTGGGGAAAGCTATTGTTGACGAAAAAGATGCCGTCTCCTTGTCCCTGCCGCAGGAATCCGCAGGGAAAGGCGCTTCGCTTGAGACAAACAAAGTTCGGGAAAAAATAGACTCGCTTAAAGACGCTATTGATTCCTTATCGAAAGTGAAAACATCGGCAGAACTTTCTTCCGATGACAATTCCGGTATTGAAATAGAGAGTGTAACCGGCGAAGCAGAAGCGCAAGAACCTGTTGAAGAACAGAAAATTAATGAACCGGAAGTTTTACCCGAAGACGAGGATGCAGTTGGCGAATTGCCCGAAAATCTGCCGGAAAGCGAAGGTCTTGATAAAACTGCCGAAGAAGAAGAGTCGGATGAGGATTATACAAATGATTACGAATATCAGGACTATTACAGAGAAACAATTTTTACGCGCATTCGCCGAAAAATACCAATTATTATCCTGTTGCTGGTCGTAACAGGCATCATCGGTTATATGTTCTATGAGTTGTTCAATGAGAAGAATAATTACGAAATTTACAAGGGCTATCGCAATCTCACATCTTCGGATTCGTTGGTGGACGAGCAAAATTATTTGGGAGACACCGTATCGTTGAAAGCAGAGGATACCCAGCAAACAGCGATTGTCGATAGTTTGTTGAAACCCAACAGGGTAGCGCCGAGAAATGAAGCTCAGGCAATACAAGCGCCTGAAAGTAGTGTGAACAAAAACGATACATTAAAGGATGCATCCGAAACTCCTCGCCAAAAATTTGAACGGATTATTTCCGAAAATTTCAAGATAGCGGTAGTTAATAAGGCTGCTTTTGTGCGGAATAAGGGAAAAAATGCGGTGGAAGCGCCGGTGGAAACACCTGCCGAACCGGTTTCCAATAGTGTACCTGCCCGGGTAGAGCCAATTGTACCTGTTCCGGAAAGAGTAGTAAATAGGGTTGATTCTCAATCGGTTAATAGGCCAATAGCAGTAGCTGACACAACAGAAAGTTCGGAGTAAAAAGACGGGGTGGGAGATATTGATATGTTTGTTTTCGTAGATAAACAATTATATTTCTACCTTTGTGCCGCGAAAAGTATCCGGCGCCGGGCCTTTTTTCAGTAAAGGATAAAAAGATTCCGGGTAAAAAATAGTAGCGGAAGATTAATTCAAAAAAGTAATGAGTATATTGGAGTTGAGCGAGCAGGAAATTGTTCGCAGAAAGAGTTTAGATGAGTTGCGCGCAGTTGGGGTGGATCCGTATCCTGCGGCATTGTACGAGGTAAATGCGTATTCAACAGATATAAAACAGGCATTCGGTGATGAAGACGAACCACGTCAGGTATCGGTTGCCGGACGTATTATGAGCCGCCGAATCATGGGGAAAGCATCGTTTATTGAGCTGCAAGACTCCGAAGGGCGGATTCAGGTTTACATTACCCGAGACGATATTTGTCCCGATGAGGAAAATAAAGACTTATACAATATTGTATTCAAAAAATTGCTGGATATAGGCGATTTTGTCGGCATCAAAGGGTTTGTGTTCCGTACCCAGATGGGCGAAATCTCCATCCATGCCAAAGAACTTACCGTGCTCTCCAAATCGCTTCGTCCGCTTCCGGTGGTGAAGGTGAAAGACGGCGTAACATACGATGGCTTTACCGACCCCGAACAACGTTACCGCCAGCGTTACGTGGATTTGATAGTGAATGAAGGCGTGAAAGATACCTTTGTGAAACGTACAAAAGTCTTCAATTCGATGCGTGAATACCTGAACGGATACGGATACATCGAAGTAGATACTCCTGTTTTGCAAAGTATTCCGGGAGGCGCGACTGCACGCCCGTTCATTACGCATCACAATGCGCTGGACATACCGCTGTATCTGCGTATAGCGAATGAACTTTACCTGAAACGCCTGATAGTAGGTGGTTTCGACGGGGTATATGAGTTCTCCCGTAACTTCCGCAACGAAGGTATGGACAGAACGCACAATCCTGAGTTCACCGTCATGGAATTTTATGCCGCTTACAAGGACTATAATTGGATGATGGATTTCACCGAACGCATGTTGGAAAAAATATGTACGGATGTGCATGGCGCTACGAAAGTGAAAATGGGAGGTAAAGAGATTGATTACAAGGCCCCTTATCCCCGTGTTACGATGATAGATTCCATCAGGCATTTCACCGGTGTGGATATAAATGGCATGGATGAGCTTCAACTGCGTGATGTTTGCAAACAACTAGGCGTGGAACAGGACGAAACAATGGGCAAGGGCAAACTGATAGATGCCATCTTCGGCGAAAAATGCGAAGGGAATTACATACAACCCACATTCATTATTGATTATCCGGTGGAAATGTCGCCCTTGACAAAGAAGCATCGTAACAATCCCGAACTGACCGAACGCTTCGAATTGATGGTGAACGGAAAAGAATTGGCAAATGCCTACTCGGAATTGAACGACCCGATAGACCAGCGCGCCCGTTTTGAAGACCAACTTCGTTTGTCGGAAAAAGGAGACGACGAAGCGATGTTCATCGACCAGGATTTCCTGCGCGCCCTGGAATATGGAATGCCCCCGACAAGTGGTATAGGTATTGGCATGGACCGTTTGGTGATGTTTATGACCGGACAGGAAAGCATTCAGGAAGTCATGTTCTTCCCGCAGATGCGTCCCGAGAAAGTGGCGAAAAAAGACGCTGCATCAAAATACACGGCAGCAGGCATTCCCGAAGAATGGGTAGCCGTTATTCAAAAGGCCGGTTATCTGACCGTTGAAGAGCTGAAAGAAATTAATCCGAATAAATTCCACCAGGAATTATGCGGTCTGAATAAAAAACATGGACTCGGGCTGACCAATCCAACAAATGAAGAAGTTACACGCTGGATTGAAAATACGAAGAATTGATTTTTGGTCAATAAGCGTTTAGATGCTTACGAGCTTTCTGCGGCGCTTATTGATATGATGTGTTTAACCAGAATTGAAATTTATGGAATTTCCGGGGAAAATAGCTGTTATGGGAGGAGGAACTTGGGCAACCGCTTTGGCGAAGATATTGCTCGTTTCGCAAAAGCATATCCATTGGTATATGCGCCGTCCCGAACAGATAGAAGATTTTTTGAAATTGGGACGAAATCCGTCTTATTTGACAAATGTGGAATTCAATACCGGTAGAATTACGTTCTATTCGGATATAAATGAAGTCGTTAACGATTCCGACACACTTATCATGGCGGTACCGTCGCCTTTCCTGAAAGGGCATCTGGAGAAATTGAAGTCTTCGGACATGCTCAAGGATAAGTTCATTATTTCTGCAATTAAGGGGATTGTACCTCCCGAAAATCTGCTTGTTACCGATTATTTGACAAAGTTTTACAACATACCCGACGGCAACATTGCCATTGTGGCAGGACCCTGTCATGCCGAGGAAATTGCGCTCGAACGCCTGACGTATCCCACAATTGCCTGTGCCGACCTCGGCAAGGCCGGAATCCTTTCCCGCATATTCACCACCCGTTTTGTACGCTCCTCTGTTTCGACCGACCTGACCGGTATTGAGTTGGCTGCCGTGCTGAAAAACGTATATGCCATAGCCGCCGGTATCTGTCATGGCTTGAAGTATGGCGACAATTTTATGTCGGTGCTGGTTTGCAATGCGGTGAAGGAGATGGAACGCTTTATTGATACCGTTTCGCCGATGGATCGGAACATTTTCGATTCGGCCTATCTGGGCGATTTGCTTGTAACGGCCTACTCCAGTTTTAGCCGGAACCGCACATTCGGCTCCATGATTGGCAAGGGGTATTCGGTAAAGGCGGCTCAGATAGAAATGGAGATGATTGCAGAAGGATACTACGGAACAAAATGCATCCGTGAAATGAATGACACCTACGAGGTGAATATCCCGATTGCCGACATGGTTTACCGTGTTTTGTACCAAGAGGCGCCGGCGCATTCCGAAATTAAAAGATTGAGAGAACAGATACTAAAATAATAAATAGAGGATTATGAATAAGGTTATTGGTTTACAAACAAGCAAAGTATTATCATTCGTAACAAAAGAAGAGATTGCAAAGAATGCTGCATTTGCAAAACAGTGTAACGAAACTCTACATAAAGCTACCGGACAGGGAAACGATTTCCTCGGTTGGCTTAATTTGCCTTCGTCTATCACGGAGGAACAACTCAAAGATATAGAAGATACCGCTCGCTTGCTTCGCGAAAAATGCGAAGTGGTTGTGGTTGTTGGGATAGGCGGCAGCTATTTGGGCGCAAGGGCGGTAATCGAATCGCTTTCAGATTCGTTCGACTGGTTGCAACAAAACCGCAAAAATCCGGTGATAGTTTATGCCGGTCAGAATATCGGCGAAGATTATATCTCCGAACTGCTTGCGTACCTGTCGGGTAAGTCGTTTGGTATTGTCAACATCTCAAAATCGGGAACGACTACCGAACCGGCTTTGGCTTTCCGCCTCTTGAAAAAGGAACTGGAAACTGCGGCAGGAAAAGCGGAGGCCAAATCGCGCATTGTCGCCATCACCGATGCTGCCAGAGGGGCGCTTCATACATTGGCAAAGAAGGAAGGATACAAAACCTATGTAATTCCCGACAATGTAGGAGGCCGTTTTTCGGTGTTGACCCCCGTTGGTTTATTGCCGATTGCTGTTGCAGGTATCAATATTCGTACCCTGATAGCCGGCGCTGCTTTTATGGAAAAAGAAACGGCTCCGGCTGTGCCTTTCGATAAAAACCTGGCCGAACAATACGCTGTTGTTCGCAACGAACTGTATAAGAAAGGGAAAAAGATAGAAATCCTGGCCAATTTTAATCCGAAACTACACTTTTTGGCCGAATGGTGGAAACAACTTTACGGCGAAAGCGAAGGAAAAGAAAACAAGGGAATATTCACCGCATCGGTCGATTTTACTACCGACTTGCACTCCATGGGGCAATGGATACAGGAAGGCGAACGCTCTATTTTTGAGACGGTTCTTTCGGTTGCCCAGCCCAAAAACAAAGTACTTGTTCCTGCTGACGGAGAAGATCTGGACGGGCTCAACTTCCTCACGGACAAGAATGTGGATTTCGTAAATAAAATGGCGGAACTGGGTACTCAATTGGCACATGTTGATGGAGGCGTTCCGAATCTTAAAATCGAAATCCCCGAACTGAGCGAATATTATATCGGGCAATTAATCTATTTCTTTGAAAAAGCTTGTGGCATCAGCGGTTATATTCTGGGTGTAAATCCATTCAATCAGCCGGGTGTTGAGGCTTACAAAAAGAATATGTTTGCGCTACTGAATAAACCTGGGTTTGAGAAGGAACATCAGGAAATACAAAAACGTTTGTAACAAGCGTTCCCCTCAAAAAAGGGGGAACAACTATTGACTATGTCGGAAAAAACACCTTTGTTGGGTATGAGTTTAGACGAGCTGAAATTGGTCGCCGGAGAGTGTGGTTTGCCTGCATTTGCAGCAAAGCAGATGGCCGACTGGCTATATAAGAAGCGTGTAACGTCAATAGAACAGATGACCAATGTATCGGCGGCAAACAGGGCTTTGCTGGCCGGAAAATACGATATAGGACGCTCGGAACCCGTTGAAAGCCAGACCGCAAAAGACGGAACGGTTAAGTATTTGTTCCGTACAGGTTCCGGTAAATTGATTGAATCGGTTATGATTCCGGACGAAAACCGGATGACCTTGTGTGTGTCGTCTCAGGCAGGATGCAAATTGAATTGCCTGTTTTGCATGACCGGTAAACAAGGCTTTAGCGGCAATTTGTCGGCCAACGATATACTGAACCAGATTTTTTCGATTAAAGAATCGGACGAATTGACGAATGTTGTTTTTATGGGAATGGGCGAACCTCTGGATAATTACGAGCAACTGGCAAAAAGCCTCGAAATTTTGACAGCTGCTTATGGATTGGCTTGGAGCCCGAAGCGGATAACCGTTTCAACAACCGGCATCCTGCCCAAATTGCAGCTTTTCCTCGAGGAAAGCAATGCCCATTTGGCCATCAGCCTGCACAATCCTTTCCCCGAGGAGCGCCTGTCGATTATGCCTGTCGAGAAAAGTTATCCATTGGTCGAAATCCTGGATTTGCTTCGCCAATACGACTGGTCGAAGCAGCGGCGCTTGTCGTTTGAATACATTATGTTCGACGGCGTCAACGATTCGGCGCCATACTCCAAGGAGTTGGCGCGTTTACTCAAAGGGCTTGAGTGCCGGATAAACCTGATTCGTTTTCATGCCATACCCGGCGTTGATTTACGTTCGTCCAACAGGGAAAATATGGAACAATTCCGCGATTACCTGACATCCAAAGGAATCATGTGTTCCATTCGTGCATCGCGGGGAGAAGACATTTCGGCGGCTTGCGGCATGTTATCAACTGAGAAAGGAAAAGAGAAAAAGATTCATAATTAAAATACACTATGGTAAAAGTAGGAATTACACATGGAGATATAAACGGGATAGGTTACGAAGTAATCCTGAAAACGTTTGCAGATATTCGCATGGCCGAAATCTGTACTCCTGTTATATATGGTTCGACAAAAGTGGCGGCATACCATCGCAAAGCATTGGACTTGCAGCCGGTTATGTTCAACCAAATAGCAAATGCCGGAGATGCCGAGGCAAATAAAGTGAACGTTGTCAATTGCACGCAGGAAGAAATAAAAGTAGAACTGGGTAAATCGACCAAAGCGGCAGGCGATGCAGCATTCGTATCGCTCGAAAAAGCAACAAAAGATTTGGCCGATGGCCTGATTGATGTAATAGTAACCGCACCGATAAACAAGGATAACATTCAGCAGGATGATTTTCATTTTCCGGGTCATACCGAGTATTTTGAAAACAAATTTTCGGCAAATGGCGAAAAATCGTTGATGATTCTGGCCAAGGAAGATTTGCGGGTGGCTTTGGTTACGGGGCACATCCCCTTGTCCGATGTTACCAAGTCGGCTACAAAAGAAAAAATACAGTCGGCATTGGCTATTTTCAATAACTCGTTGAGGCGCGACTTCAACATTGGCAAACCACGTATCGCCGTTCTGTCGCTGAATCCTCATGCCGGAGAAAACGGGCTGCTGGGTTCCGAAGAACAGGAAATAATACAACCGGCCTTGCAGGAAATGAGCGACAAGGGAATACTCTGCTTAGGTCCTTTTGCCGCCGATGGATTTTTTGGTTCGGGACAATTTAAGCGCTACGATGGCATATTGGCTATGTACCACGACCAAGGACTGGCGCCGTTCAAAACCCTGGCTATGGAAGAAGGGGTGAACTATACTGCCGGTTTGCCGGTAATAAGAACCTCTCCGGCTCATGGAACGGCTTATGGCATTGCCGGAAAAAACGAAGCTTCGGAAGAATCGTTTCGTCAGGCTATTTACATGGCAATCGACATATTCCGCAACCGGAAAACCTTCGATAAATCGCATTCAAATCCCTTGAAGAAACTTTATTACGAAAAAGGTTCGGATAATGAAGTTATAGACATGACAAAAGAAGACTGAAGGTTTTGGAACAAAAAATAAATTACGCCATAATAGCAGCAGGGGAAGGTTCGAGGCTGGCACAGGAAGGTGTTGCTTTGCCCAAACCCCTGGTAAAGCTCAACGGCCAGGAAATGATAGGGCGGCTGATTGATATTTTTGTCAGGAACAACGCGGCCTCTGTGAGCGTTATCGTCAACGGGGAAATGACGCAGGTTCAGGAGTATATCTCAAGTCTCAGGCTGGAGGCGCCCTTGAATGTGGTGATAAAGTCAACACCAAGTTCGATGCATAGCTTCTACGAGTTGCGGAATTTTTTGCGCGACGGCAAATTTTGCCTGACAACAGTCGATACCATTTTTAAGGAAGCAGATTTTGCCAGGTATATCCAAGCCTTTGCCGACGACAACACAGCCGATGGCATGATGGCCGTAACCGATTTTATCGACGACGAAAAACCCTTGTATGTCGATACCGATCCGGCTATGAATATCAAGGGATTTTTGGACGAACCGGGCGCCTGCAAGTATATTTCGGGTGGCATTTACGGACTCACGCCCAAGGCTATCGACACGTTGGAAAGCTGCCTGGCATCGGGTCAATCGCGTATGCGTAACTATCAGCGGCAGTTGGTCGCCGATAAGCTGACGCTCAAAGCATATCCATTCCCTAAAATTGTTGACGTAGACCATGCCGGAGACATAAAAAAAGCCGAAGCATTTTTAACGGAATAGTTAAGTAGAAGTTTAAGATTAAGATTAAGATTAAGAGAAAGACAGGATGTCAAAAATAAAATTGGCAGGCGTAAAACGGAAAATCAAATATTCGCCCAATCACATCGGGAACGATGCGATGATATTTAACCTCACGGCACAGCATCTCGAAGAGATGGGCTACGAGCTGAAAGAATACACCGAAACCGAATTCGCACTGAGCGATATAGCCGAACCTGTTGTCTTCAACATGGTACGCGAGCGGGCAAGCATCAATAAATTGCAACAGCTCGAGAAGAATGGTACAATAGTTATCAATTCGGGCTTTGGTATCGAGAATTGCACCCGCGAAAAGATGACGCGCCTTTTGCTCGAAAACAACATACCTCATCCCCGAAGCCTGATAGTAGGCACCACCGAAGACCCCTCCGAAGCGCTTGAAGCAATGGACGCTCCGGCTTTTTGGATTAAACGGGGCGATTTTCACGCCATTCACCGCGAAGATGTGGCTTATGCCCGAAGCGTGGAGGAAGTGAAGGATATTTTAAAAGAATTTTCGTTGAGAGGCATACCGAGCGCCGTAATCAATGAACATCTGGTAGGCGATTTGGTGAAATTTTATGGTGTAGCCAACACCGATTTCTGTTTCCAGTTTTATCCTTTCAACTTCAACCACAGTAAGTTTGGGCACGAAGCAATAAACGGCACAGCAAAACACTTGCCTTTTTCGAGAGAAGATTTGAAAAAAGTGTGCGATAAAGCGGGCGATGTGCTGAATGTCAGAATATATGGCGGCGATTGTGTGGTAAACGAAGATGGTACATTCCGCATCATTGATTTTAACGACTGGCCAAGCTTTGCACCCTGCCGCGATGAGGCGGCTCTGAAAATAGCCGAAAGTATTCACAAGGAAATTAACGCGAAACTTAAGTAAGAACCCGTCGAATTTGAAGTATAGAAAATGGAAAACCAGAATCAACCGACGCTTGAATCAACCTTAAAATCATCAGATACCGAGGAGTTTATCGACATTCATTTTTATCGTCCGATAGGCTACCGCTGGGCGCTTTTGTTTCAACGGCTGGGAGTTTCGCCCAATGCCATAACCATCGCGAGTATATTTCTGGGTGTTGGAGCGGGTATCTGTTTTTATTTTGATTGCCTGTGGATTACCCTTTTGGGCATATTTTTACTCGTATGGGCCAATTCTTTCGATAGCGCCGACGGCCAATTGGCACGTATGACAAAGAAATTTTCGGCTCTGGGCCGGATATTGGATGGCTTTGCGGGCGATTTGTGGTTTGCGTCAATTTATATAGCCATTTGTTTCAGGCTTTATCCGGTGTGGGGCTGGGGGATATGGGTATTGGCGATTACAGCCGGTTATTTCCATTCAAAACAAGCTGCCATGGCCGATTATTACCGGAATATCCACCTGCTGTTTCTGAAAGGAATAGGGGGCAGCGAACTCGACAACTCGTCCGATTTGGAAGCCAAGGATAAAGTGTTGTCGTGGAAAAATAACTTTTTCGCCAAATTTTGTTTGTTCTTTTATTTACAATATACAAAAGGACAGGAAGGCTGGTCGCCCGAATTTCAGAAACTGATGAAAACAATCAGGGAAAAACTGGTGAGCAAGGGTTCGTTAGGGGATGAATTTAAGACGGATTTTCGTCTCAAAAGTTTACCGATGATGAAATGGGCGAACATTTTGTCGTTTAATACCCGCGCCATTGTCCTGAGCCTGTCTTTATTGGTAGAAGAACCCTGGATATACTTTGTCTTCGAGTTAACGGTACTGAACAGTATTCTGGCTTACATGATCAGAAAACACGAGAAATTTTGCGGAAATTTTACCACGGCGCTAAATGATAATGAATATAATTCTAATTAGCAAATAAATATGTTTGATCTGGATAAAGTTAAGGGAATAATTTTTGATTATGGCGGAACCATAGACAGCAACGGCAAGCACTGGGCCGAGGTTTTGTGGGAGGCGTATCAGGATCAGAAAGTACTGGTTACAAAGGAACAATTTCGTGAGGCCTATGTGTATGGAGAAAGGTATCTGGCCAGAAATCCGGTCGTAAAACCGCATCACAATTTTCTGGATTTGTTACAGATTAAGACAAAATTGCAATTGGATTATTTGTATGAGAATAAATTTTTGAACCAAACAGATAAAACAAAAGATTATTGGCTTGCAATTTCAAATCAATGTTATACCTTTGTCCGCAATATAATCTCGGCGGAGAAATCAATACTTGGAAATTTGCACGAAAACTATCCAATGGTTTTGGTGTCGAATTTTTATGGAAATATACAGGCCGTGATCGAAGATTTTGAGCTGGCCGGATATTTTGACGAAATAATAGAGTCGGCAGTTGTTGGGGTGCGGAAACCCGATCCGGCAATATTCGGCATAGGAGTTGATAAATTGCAACTTTTGGCGTCCGGTGTTGTAGTTGTGGGGGATTCGTATCCGAAAGATATTGTGCCGGCAACAAAGCTTGGCTGTCAAACCATCTGGCTGAAAGGCCCGGGCTGGGGCGATGAAGAGGAGAATGCTACGGCTGATGCAGTTATTTCAGATTTCGGAGAATTAAAAACGGTATTTAAGATAGAAATAGATAAATAAATTGTAATCAAATATTCAAACGACTGATTTTTTAGTCATTCAGCCGCGGAAAACAAATTAATAATTATACAAAAAACTATGGAAAAGGTTCAATTAAAAGAAGCTAAAGGAAAATTAGGTGTCCTCGTCGTAGGTGTCGGTGGAGCCGTTGCTTCTACTTTCATTGCAGGTACTTTGATTTCTCGTAAGGGACAGGGTGTTCCTGTTGGTTCTATCACTCAACTAGCGACAATACGCTTGGGAAAAAGAGAAGAAAATCGTTTCCCCAAAATTAAAGACGCAGTTCCTTTGGCTGATTTGAAAGACATTGTGTTTGGCGGATGGGACATCTTTGAAGATGATGTTTACAAAGCTGCACGCCATGCGGAAGTACTAACCGTTGAAGACTTGGACAAAGTAAAAGACGAATTACTTGCCATCAAACCAATAAAAGCGGTGTTTGACCAAAACTATGTAAAACGTTTGCACGGAACCTGGGTAAAATCGGCTCCTACAAAATGGGATTTGGTACAAGAAGTTCGCGAAGACATTAAAAAATTCAAGAAAGATAACAATTGCGACAGACTTATCGTAATTTGGTGTGGTAGTACTGAAGTGTTTACCAAACTGGAAGATGTACACAAAACGCTTCCTGCGCTTGAAAAAGCATTCAAGGAAAACCACGAAGCCATTGCACCTTCTATGATTTATGCATACGCAGCTATTGCTGAAGGCGTGGCATATATCAACGGCGCTCCTAACCTCACCGTAGATATGCCTGCTATCTGGGATTTCTCGGCGCAAAAACAAGTGCCTATCCTCGGAAAAGACTTCAAAACAGGTCAAACCATGTTGAAGACAGTTCTCTCTCCTATGTTGAAAACCCGTATGTTGGGCTTGAACGGATGGTTCTCTACCAACATCCTTGGAAATCGTGATGGCGAAGTGCTTGACGATCCGGGTTCGTTCAAAACAAAAGAAGAATCGAAATTGTCGGTTATTGACAACATCCTTCAACCCGATTTGTATCCCGAACTTTACGGCAATGTATATCACAAAGTACGCATCAACTACTATCCTCCCCGCAAAGACAACAAAGAAGGATGGGATAATATCGACATCTTCGGCTGGTTGGGCTACCCAATGCAATTGAAAGTGGATTTCCTTTGCCGCGACTCTATTCTTGCCGCTCCTTTGTGTCTTGACCTGGTGTTGTTTACCGACCTTGCACAACGCGCCGGAATGAGTGGAATCCAAAGCTGGTTGTCGTTCTACTTCAAAAGCCCGATGCACGACAACGAACATATTGCAGAACACGATTTGTTTATCCAATATGTGAAGCTGAAAAATACGCTTCGTAAGTTGATTGGTGAAGAAACCGTTGACTTTATCGACTAATTCGATTTAAAAGCGAATATAAACAATCAGGGCATCTTTCATTGCGAAAGGCGCCCTGATGTTTTTTATGGCTGGTTGTGTTATGTCTCTCATTTAGTGCCGTCCCATGCGGGATTAAGTACAATGGTTTACTTACTTGTAAATGAGGAATATACACGGCTTCTTATCCATGTCGGGCAGCCTCTTTGCCCAGTCTTTCACCGGAAGGGTTTTTATAAATTCGTCTTCGCAGGTAATATTTATGGCGACACATAACTTGGTGGAAGGGCGGCAGTTTTGTATCAGATCCTCCATTAATTTCCTGTTCCGGTAGGGCGTTTCGATGAATAGTTGCGTTTGATTTTCGGTATATATCCGCTGTTCGAGCATTTTGACGGTTTTAATGCGTTCGCCTCCATCAATTGGCAGATAACCGTGAAAGGCAAAACTTTGGCCGTTAAATCCCGAAGCCATCAGCGACATAATTATTGATGACGGTCCGACCAAAGGTGTTACCTTGTAATTTTTACGTTGGGCAATAGCCACTATATCGGCTCCCGGGTCGGCAATAGCAGGGCATCCCGCTTCCGAAATCACGCCAACATTCAGGCCATTGGCAAGCGGCAGCAGGTAAGTTTCTATTTCTTCGGGCTTCGTGTGCTTGTTCAGTTCATAAAAGCTGAGTTCGTCTATATTGATGCTTGGTTCTGTCTTTTTCAGGAAACGGCGCGCCGAACGAATGTTTTCTACAATAAAATGTTTTATGGTCAGAATAACCTCGCGGTTGTAGGCCGGCAATACGCTATCAATGCTCGTATCGCCCATTGTAACTGGAATAAGAAAAAGTGAAGCTTGCATAGTATTTTTATTTTCCACAAAAATACATACTTTTACCGTATAATAGAATGAATAATGAAAAAAGCCCCTCCAACTTCCCCGTGGGGGAGGCTTAAGAAGTCCCCCTGCGGGGGATTTAGGGGGCTTAATTGTATAATAATGAACCTACCCGAAAAATTTATTGAAAGAACAAAAGCCTTACTGGGCAACGATTGGGAGCTGTTCCGTGAAGCCTTGGACAAGGATACGCCGGTGAGCATCCGTATAAATCCTTCAAAATGCGAATCACAGCCCCTGAATCTGGAAAAAGTAGCTTGGTGCCATTCGGGTTACTACCTCGCGGAACGGCCATCGTTTACTTTCGACCCCTTGTTTCATGCCGGATGCTATTACCCGCAGGAAGCTTCTTCGATGTTTGTTGAGCAAGCCATCAAGCAGTATGTAAACGAGGATGTGCGTGTGCTTGATTTATGCGCCGCACCCGGAGGAAAATCCACGCATCTTTTATCTTTGCTCTCAAAAGACAGTTTGCTGGTTTCCAATGAGGTGATACGTCCCCGTGCAAATATTCTAGCGGAAAACATTGCAAAATGGGGAGCTGGCAATGCCCTGGTTACCAGCAACGACCCCAGTGAATTAGGGAGACTGGAAAGCTATTTTGATGTGATTCTGGTAGATGCCCCCTGTTCGGGCGAAGGCATGTTTCGCAAAGACGAGGGTGCGGCAGGCGAATGGTCGGAGGCCAATGTGCAGTTGTGCAAGGAACGCCAACAGCGAATAGTAGCCGATATATGGCCTGCACTAAAGCCCGATGGCCTGTTGATATACAGTACCTGCACCTACAACACCGGCGAGGATGAAGAAAATGTGCAATGGATATGCGACAAACTGGGAGCCCAACCCCTAAGTCTCGACATTCCTGCCGGTTGGAGCATCACCGGAGCGTTGCAAGGCGACATGCCCGTATATAGATTCTTGCCGCATAAAACAAAGGGAGAAGGCTTCTTTTTGGCGGTGATGAGAAAGACAAGCGAAGATGCACCCTCAACAAACAATCAAAAGCACAGCAACAAAAAATCCAAAAATAACCGGACGAAACCCGCCTTGTTGGACGAAACATACCGCAACTACATAAAAGGCAAGGAAAACTACTCCTTCACCGACCTGAACGGGAAATGGACAGCGATTCCCTTAGCCTTTGCCGATGATTACAATTACTTATCCTCGCAGCTAAGGATTATTTCGGCAGGAGTAGCCATTGGCGAACAAAAAGGCAAGGATTTTATCCCGTTCCAAGCCTTGGCCTTGTCGCAACAGTTCAACAAAGCCGCATTTCCAAGCATCGACATAGATTGGGCAACAGCCATAGCCTACCTAAGAAAAGAAGCCCTGAGCCTTCCTCCCGAAACCGAAAGGGGATATGTGCTGTTGACCTACCGCCAAATCCCCTTAGGCTTTGTTAAAAATATTGGGAACAGGGCGAATAATCTTTATCCACAGGAGTGGCGGATACGCTCGGGGAATTTGGTGGAGAGTTTTGGAGTTTTGTAGGAGAAAAACGGGTTATAATTGTTGTTGTATTAAATAATTTCATAAATTTGGGGGTAGTATTTAAAGAAATTGACTGAAATTTCATGATTTTATCTATATAAATAATGTCTAAAGAAAAACTGACCCTTATAAAAGTGGGTGGAAAAATTGTAGAAGAGGATGGCTCGCTGAACGAGTTGTTGAAAGACTTTGCCAAAATAACAGGCTATAAGGTTTTGGTGCACGGCGGAGGCCGTTCGGCTACCAAACTGGCCGACAGATTGGGCCTGGAAAGCAAAATGGTAAACGGTCGCCGGATAACTGACCTCGAAACCCTGCAAATTGTTACCATGGTTTACGGCGGATTGGTCAACAAAAATATAGTGGCCAAGCTTCAGGCTATTGGCATCAATGCCCTGGGCTTGACCGGCGCCGATATGAACATTATGCGCTCGGACAAACGCCCCGTAAAAGATATAGATTACGGCTATGTTGGCGATGTGAAAGAGGTGGACACCAAGCTGTTGCAATACCTCATCAAGCAAGGAATCGTTCCTGTTCTGGCTCCGCTTACGCACGACAAAAAAGGGAACATCCTCAATACCAATGCCGATACCATTGCTGCCGAAGCCGCCCAGGAACTGGCCAAAGATTTTGATGTTACCCTGGTTTACTGCTTCGAGAAAAAAGGTGTGCTGATGGATGAAAACGACGACGACAGCGTAATTCCCGAACTCAACAAAGCCTCTTTCGAGAAACTGGTTACCGGGGGCATTATACAGGGAGGTATGCTACCCAAGCTCGAAAACGCCTTTAAATCAATCGACAACGGCGTGAAGGAAGTCGTTATCACTCAAGCCTCTTCCATTTTGGGAAAAGGCGGAACAACTATTACCTAAATATTTTTATTCAAAAATAAACAATACATGAATCTGAAAGAACTGTCGCAGAATCGTTACTCGGTGAGAGCTTATCTGCCTGATGAAATCGAAAAAGAGAAGCTTGATTACATGCTGGAATGCGCCCGCCTGTCGCCTTCGGCATGTAATTTCCAACCCTGGTTTTTGTATATCGTGTCATCGCCCGATAAGAAAAAAGCCCTGCAGGCAGCCTATAACCGCGATTGGTTTAAAACTGCGCCGCTTTATATTGTGGTATGCGCCGATCGCTCGCAATCGTGGAAACGAACGGCTTCCGACCAAAAAGATCATGGCGATATAGACGCGGCCATCGTTTCGGAACATATCTGCCTGGCTGCCGAAGATGCAGGTTTAGGCGCTTGCTGGGTGTGCAATTTCGACCCCTCGATACTAAAAAAGGCGCTGAATCTTCCCGAAAATCAGGAACCGGTAG
The DNA here is from genome assembly GCF_054601255.1 of Viscerimonas tarda. Lineage (NCBI taxonomy): Bacteria > Pseudomonadati > Bacteroidota > Bacteroidia > Bacteroidales > Dysgonomonadaceae > Viscerimonas > Viscerimonas tarda. The sequence goes on from NZ_BAAHWV010000003.1 coordinate 163,202, forward strand.
CTATATTTCCTGTCGGATACATCGACAAGGCGAACAGTATTATTCCCGAAAAGAAAAGGAAAGAAATTTCAGGGTTGACAAAATGGCTGTGAGGACGAATTAAAGAAGCGGTTTCTTATTCCTTGTCTTTGTATTTTTCGTAATAGGGACTGTATATATACACAATAGCTTTGGCAGAGCGGATTTTGTCTTTCCTGAAGCGTTTATATACAGGCTTCCAGCCACTTTTCAGGAATTTCTTGTATATTTTTTCGCCATCTTTCATTTTTAGTTTCTTTTCCAGGTATATCCTGATGCTGTTTGTCTCCCTCTTTTCTCTTTTCCGGTTGTTGAGCTCGTGTGTATTGTAGCACGAAAGGTTGAATCCCAAAACCACATCGGGATTGTCAACATCCGCAAGAATTGTCATATCGTTGACCGGCATTCCGTAGTAGTACAATACCTCTTCGAGGGTCTTTCCGGCATACACATATTCCCTGTCCCAGAAGTTGTACATAATATACGCGGTGGTATCTTTACTAAAACTGCTCAGGGGTTTGTACGGCAATTTCTGGCTGTTTGCCGTTGTGGCAGACAGAAGCAAAATGAGGCTTAATACTAGTTTGTTCATGTTTGTTTAGTTTCAAGTTCAACGTTTCAGGTTGTAGAGACGGTAAGGCTGAAAGCCTTTGAGCATTAGCCTGACGGCTATATCCTGCGAGACTCAATCTGGGGTCGTGGAACACCATCCTGCCTGCGGCTTTTGAATTTTATTTTCGCAAAGATATTCTTTTTTGTACATTTACAAACTGATTATATATCCTATTTTTTTATGAACAACGAATTAATAGCTATAATACCCACATTGCCTCTGATACAAAACGTAGAGGATATAAACGAATCGACAAGAATAGAACAAGACCTTAAACTACAAGGGCCTTATGCCATGAAGTTTTTGCTTAATTATAGCGATATTTTTAAGGTGGATATTTCGCACTTCCGGTTCAACAGGTATTTTCACAAAGATATTCCTGTGCTAAGTTATTTTACCCGCTTTTTCGGAAAGAGGAAAAGGCTTACCTTGGGCGACTTGGAGCAAGCGATTGCTTACGGTAAACTGAATGATGAAGTATTTAAAGAAATAAGAGAAAAGACGCAGGAGAAATATCCCCATAAAAGATTGTATTTCAAAGGAGAGGTACGGTACAAACCCGGGGAAATACTTGTTTATGTATTGGTAGCGGCTGTGTTATTTGTCATCCTGAGCCTTGTCGCCATTTGGGTATAAGCGGGTTATTGCCTGATATTAACCATTCCCTTCCGTGGTATAATAGCGCCGTCCAGTGCATAATAATAATCAATGGTTCGGCGGATATTCAGTTTTTCTTCCTCCGACAGGCTTAGCGTGCCAATAGCCTCGTTTGTTCCACGGTCGATAAGGCTAAGGATTACGTTTTTGCCGTTTGCGACTGCTTCCAGAAAAGCCAGATCGGTTTTGTTCACGCCATTGTCGTACCAGTAGAAATACGATGATTGGGCAATCTGGCTGTTTGCACTCCCCGATTCGTTGCGATTGGCTATATAATTGAACTTTTTTCCGTCTGCATTAAACGTATAACTATCCACATCGGCGTATTTCTCGTCCCAATATTGTATATGGAACCTTAGTGCGGTGGCCTTTTTCCCTTTCAGGCGGAAGTAACAGTATAGTCCGTCTGTTTTTCGGCTTATGCCTTTGGCTTGTACCAGTATCTGAGCGCCCGATACCTGTTCGTTAAAATACGGAGCCAATTCCGATGCCGAATGTTCCGATACGGGTTTCTTTTGTTCCGGGACATTCGGCGCCGTGCCGGTTGTGTCTTGGGCGCCTTTGCTTGCGGCTGCATTGCCCGCTTTAGGCTGGTCGCACGACACGAGAATGAAACAAAGAGAGGATATTAAAATTAAATTCTTCATTGTAAGCTACGATTTTCTGTTTTCAGGGCACAAAGTTCGCATAATCATTCAGAAAAACAATGATTATAGGGGGATTTTAATCAGGGCAAACGCATGAAAAAGGGTTCACCGATAACACCCCGTATTTAGTCCCGCATGGGACTGCACTTTATTAACCGTATGCTTTAGCTTATGGGACAGGCTGCAACACGCTACAAGATATTGATTTATACCGATTCCACAGGTTGCACTGGCTGCAAACTAAAATTGTATCAATGGAAAGAAATTATCCATGAAGCCGATTCATTAATGCCAAATAAACTAAATTTTCTATTCTACTTTCATCCAAAAGACACAAAGGAACTTAAATTTTTGTTAAAGCGAGACCGACTGGAATATCCGGTATTTATTGATGAGCAAAACGAGATCAACCGTTTAAACAATTTTCCTACGGACATGATGTATCAATGCTTCCTGCTAAATAAAGAAAACAGGGTAGTAGCCATGGGCAATCCCACCATGAATCCAAAAATATGGGAGCTATACAAAAGCATTATACAGGGAGATACCACAGCGACAAACAACCTGAAAACAACCACCGTAGAACCCCAGGCCATAGAAATAGAACTGATCGATTTGCGAAAAGGTCAAACAAGTAAAGCCTCATTCTTCCTCAAAAATACGGGCAAGCAGCCTTTAATAATCAACCATGTGGATACATCCTGTGGCTGTATCGTCCCCTCGTGGGAGAAACAGCCCGTAAAACCAAGCGAGACCACCGAAATAAAAGTAGAAATAACGCCCGCCACCACCGGCTATTTCCAGAAAACAATCACCGTCTATTGCAACATTGAAAATAATTTTGTACACTTGTCAATCAAAGGAACGGTAAATAATTGAAATTTCATATATTTAACATTGTGTGATTGAATATTTAACTAAATATATTTGAAAGTTACACCCCCCCCCTGCCTTATCTTTGTAGGGTAATAAACAGTAGTTTTTGAGCATTTAATTAAATAATCATGAAGAAAAAGATTATTGGCGGTTTGGCTGTGTTGACCATCGCCGCAGTTGCAGTATTGAATGTGAATTTGAGTTCGCAAAAGGAGTTATTGAGCGATATTTTGCTGGCCAATGTGGAAGCGGTAGCGCAGGGGGAGTACAACAGTAATGATCGAAGAGGTTTCTTGGACAATCCTTTGCCGTGCGAAATAAAGGAAGTATATGAATGCTCTATAGGGGTAACCGTTCCTAGTTGGGTACCATATTTGGGCGGATTCGAATGTTGGGCCACTTTTCAGGACGAAGTGTCGTTTCCTGGCACAGAGAATCATTGCGTATATACTGGAAACGAAGATCATATGTGTGATTATTATCGGTGTCAAAAAAACAGTTAATAAAAAATAAGGAAGTTTGTTCAACCTTGTCTAATGGCTAGGACAAACTTCCTAAACCTTATTTACATGAAAATAAAAATATATTTATTGATAGTAATATTTCCAGTTCTCTCTCTTTCGTGCAAACACAAAGAGGAAATCAGAGAGGTCGGAATGGATAATTCTTTGGTTAAAACAATATTGATTGATCCGGATGATTTTGACAAAAAAGAACCGGCAAGAATTTCAGAAATAGCGAATGGGGTGGAATATATTCCATTACAAACAGAAGATAGTATTTTAATTGGAAAAATTGGGAAGTTAATTGTACGGGACAATTTGTTTTACCTTTGGGACAAACTGTCCGAAACTATTTTTTGTTTCGATTCGGCAGGAAGATTTATTCATAAGATACATAAACAAGGTTTAGGCCCCGAAGAATATCCCCGGATTAGTGATTTTACAATTGATATGAAGCATGGAGATATTTATATCTATTCGGATATGGGACAAGCATTTTACAAATACACGAAAGAGGGTTATTTTATAAAAAAGATACCAACGACCCTAATTTTCTCTTCTTTTGCAGTACAGGAGGACGATATTTTTCTTTGTTATACAAGCCAATTGCCGAATGCAAGCTTCTATCAACAGACTTTCCCCGAACAGTACCGATATATAGTGCTGCATGGTAATACAATTCGGAACAATCAATTGAAATATACTTACACTAAAAAGAATTCGCGGGTTCCCTTATCCAATAATAATTTCTCATTTTATAGAGATACAATCTTATTGACCGAATATTTGAAGCCGGAAATATATTCTATTGATAGCGTTGGCAACCTGACGCCTAGATACAGGATAGAGTTTCTGACCAATAAGTACCATCCGTCTTTTGATACAGATATTGATTTAAAACGAATGGAAGATGAGAAGAAATCAGGAGACCTCACCATGCTATTCAATTTTTTTTACGAAACAGATAATTATGTATTTATGAGTTATGCCAGAGGATTGGTTGGGTTGGCATATGTAAATAAACGAGATAATACCGTTCACAATATGGGCTATTTTTTATATGACAATATCAACCAAAATTCATTGTCTTGCAGCATTGATTTTGTAGATAATAGTTATATGTATGAAATAACGGAACCTGACATTTTGATAAGAAAACATTTGGCATCAGAAGAAAAAATTTCGAAGCATCTACAAAATGTAATAGCTGAAATAGACGAGTTTGCTAACCCTATTATTGTGAAAATAAAGTTAAAATGAACAATAACATATTGAGGCTTATCTTTACATTCTTTATTATACTAAATGCTGTTGCTTGCAAAAAAAATGAGAAAATCAATATAGACAAGGAAGGTATTGATTTTGTAGTAATGAATGTTACCCTTGGCGAAGAATTTTCTTTACCTTCTTATTACACACTAACAGATATATCACTAAAAAATCGCCCATGCAGACAAGGTGGGACACAAGTAGGAAAAATCATTCAAACACAGCACTATAAGTAAAAAGACCTTTCATTTCCGACTTTGGGAAAAGACATAAAAAAGACGTTTTCAGACAAAGTTTGCGCCCCAACTCGTACCCCTTAAAAACGGAAGACAAAAAGGGGCGCAAACAGTCCGAAATTGGCAGCCAACTGTCTGATATTGTCTATGTTGCATAGAACTCATTTAAAAGTAAATACAGTAATTTTGTAACTTAAAAAATGAGTTTTTATGAGAAGTACATTCAAAGTCCTCTTTTTCCTGAAAAGAGACAAGCAAAA